>NZ_JAUNSF010000038.1 GCF_030539355.1 Sutterella sp. | reverse complement strand
AATATTTTTTGAATTTATAAGCGTATTTATAAGAGAGACATTCTTAAAGTTCTTTTTTATAAGGTATTTCTTATATTGATCCGGTAAATAGATTATTAAGTTAAGTAATATAAAATTTTTAATTTTATTTAAAATTTTCATTATCATTTTATACTTTCCAATATTTTGTTTATGTTTGTAGTACTTACTAATGATTTAATACAAGAATTATTGCATTTATATTTTGATTGAATTATGTTGCGTTGCTTCCAGCAAGGAAAAATAGGACATGATACGTTCTTATTCTCAAAAACTAAAATATTATTTTCAAGTAATGAATTTTTAGTCTTGCAAATTGCGGTTGGTCCTAAAAATACACTTCCATTAAGCCCAATTGATCTAGCAAGCCAGATTAATCCCATATCGGTACCGATAAAATATTGGCATTGACGAATATTATCAATAAATTCAATAGGATTGGTGCTAGTTTTGTTTATACAGCCGTTAATATATTCATTAGGAAAACCTATAGATACTGGTTCATAATTTTTTATTTTTAAAGTATCTATTATTACATCCCAATCAATCGAAGGTAAATTTCTTTTTATTGCTGGATTTGTCTTTTTTCCAGATGTAAATATTGCTATTTTTCTACTAGAACAAGAGAATGATAAATTTTGCGTCAAAGCAAGATCATTTTTTGAATACTGTAAATTTATTAATTTATTTAATGCTGCAAATTCATATTCAGTTTCACTGAAAATATCGTATTCTTCGACACCAAAAATATCTTTGCTTGATATTAATAAGTTCGAATTACAACAATAATTTATATCTTTTCCTCCATTGAAAGATCTGGTTTCATATATAATATCATAGTGCTTGTTCCGCTTTATTTCATTTATATTAAATATTTCGATCTTTGAGGACTTAAGTAAAAGAGAAAGTACTTCTTTTGTATTGTGAGGAACATTACGGAGTAATAGATCGCAATGAAAACCTTGTGATTCGAATTTTTTTAATAATGGTAATTGTAAGATAACATTACCAATTCCTGACCCCGCACAAATCAATATATTTTTTGTTTTATTGCCATTAGTCATAATTTGTCTAACTCCTGCTTCATGGAATTCCAAAGATTTGCGTTTTCTACATTAGAGTTATCCCAAGGTCTCGTTGGAGTAAAATGTAGAAATATTGGATCAGTGGTTAATTTTTGATAATTTTTTATAATATCGAATTCGAAACGTAAACAAGCTAAACTTCGTAAATCATTTAGAACATTTGCATTCCAATCTAGAAAATGTACTTTATTTTTATAAACAATATTAAAAACATTTTGATCATGGAAGAAATTATTATTCTTTCTTGCTATTTTCATTAATCTTATAAATTCTCGATTTTTATCTTTGATTTTATTTAAATTAAAAAGCATAACTCCAGAATTGAAATATCCGTTTAGGTCTGATTTGAATTTTTCAATAAAATAATCAGCCATTTTTTTATATCGCCTTTTTATAGTTGGATGATCACCTTTAGTCAGAACATATTCCGGAACTGCTCCAATTAAATTTTCACCTAAATCCGTATAATATAAATTATGTATAGGTTTAAGGCAAATTATATCCGAATCAATATACAATAGTCTATCTAAGTTTTGAAGATAAACAAATATTAACAATCTAAAATATGCGCTAATATGTTCTGGTGTTTTTAAGTAGAGATTGGAAAACAAAGTTTTGCTAATTTTATCTACATTAATCAATTGTATTTTAGAGTTACTGTAACAATTTTGTATTTTATTAAAATCATTTACATCAGTAACCGTGTTGTCTATAAAAATATAAAAATTGATATTTTCGTTGCAGTTGTTTTTTAAAATAGAATAAATAGAAATTGCGGCAAATTTCGCGTATCTACCATTTGTACATAGTAAAATGTTCATAAACAACACTCACAAATATAATTATATTTTATATATTATTTGCTTTGGAAATACTGATGGTTATATCAATACTTTGTTTATTTATAGATCTACGGCAACCTTGGTGGCAACAGCTATCTGATAAATAATTTGCATTATATCTTTTGCTAAAAGCATTGATTTTGAATCAACCTTCGGAAGAACAATTATTCGATCTCCAGGTTGAATGATTGAATTATCAACCAGCCCAATTTCACCATTGGGCTTCGCCAATAAAATATGTTCATCATCAGCTCTAGAAGAAACTCCTCCAACCTGAGCCAAATAATCATCCAAGGACATTTCCGTAGAGAATGTGACAGCCTTCGACATTATCACTTCACCGGAAATCTGAACGACGTTGCTCTTCTGCGGAATGATGATTTCGTCACCATTCTCAAGCCATACATCCGAAACTACGCCGCCACGAGAAACAACTACCACTCCGTCGGGTTCAAGCTGTGAGGCACGTTTAACAAAGTCCTGAATCAACTTTGCTTCCTCAACTCGAACCTGCGCTTCTTCGGGGGTACTTGAGGTGGCTGTCAGTGCCGTCTGCTCCAAGCGATGAAGAGCATCCTGAATAATCTTTTTCTGGTCGCGAGCAACGCTTTGGCGACGGAGATAAACCGCATCCGTGTCCGCCAGCATCGGTTCAACTTCAATCTGACGAAGCAACTCGCGAAGACGAACGGTCTTATTGATTGGAAACCGTGAGGCTCCGGTAATCGCACCGGAAGCAGAGGCAAGAATTGTTTCGCCACGGTGATCCGCCACGAATTCAATGACATCACCGTCCTGAAGCCTGAACTTCTTGAAGTCATCCACACTCAGATAAGTGTTGAACGGAACCGCCTTTCGTGTTCCACTGACACTCACATGGGTGACGTTCTGAAGCGGCGAAGCGAGCTGGGTCAGCACATTGCCGTTGGCAGAACCAGCTCCTGCGAATTCATACTGAGCCTGTTCTCGCAGCAGACCATAGGCTGCGACTGACGGTCCTTTCTCTCGAACCAGAATGACGTCGCCATTGCGCAGACGAACGTTGGGAACCATTCCCTCACGGGCGAAGCTGTACAGATCGCAGGTAGCAATGCGCTTGCCGTTGCGCATGACGTCAATGTGACGGTAACTTCCGCGATCGGCGTCAATCCCCCCCGCACGATCAATGAAACTCATCAGGGAATCCGTTGATCCACCTGCATAGCGTCCCGGACTGTTTACAAAGCCCGTCACAAACACGGCGACAGGCTGCGCGCTCTGCAGATTCACATAGAGCTGAACGTTGTTCGTGAAGACACCGGCCACCGCAGAACGAACTGTGGAAAGGAGCTGCGCATGACGGATGCCGCCCACCTTGACGGGGCCGACCTCAGGAATGAAAAGATTCCCCTGTTGGTCGACGATCAGCACGTCGTCATAAGTACGGGCTCCCCAGATGCGCAACACAACACGATCACCCGGAGCAAGCACATAGTCAGGACTCGCCGAATCAGAGTAGGTGGAGGCAAAACGGCCTTCAAAGAGATTCGCAGCAAAAGGCGGAAGTCTCAGGGACGTGATGCTTGTCAACGGCGTCTGCGCCCAAGCAGCCGGCGCCTGCTGAGGCTGGCTCGTCAGAGGTACGTTGCCGGCGTAGTTACCCGGCTGAACCATGTTCTGCGCAGGGCCTCGGGCAGTGAGCATTGCCGGGGCAGGCTGGTTGGACGGTATCCCTTGAATTCCTCCCGTGCTCGCAGGGAACGGCGTCCCTGAAGTGCCGAGAGGTGATGTATAGGGAACGTTTTCCGCCGCCATGATCGTCGCCGAACAAAGGGCAAGGACAATGGCGGATGTGAGGGATTTCAAAACAATAGAACGCATGAAAGGAATTCCTCAGTTAGAAACCGGCGTGTTCACGGATGGACGCGACAATGAGCGTTCCGAGTCCGTAGCAAACGATCAGTCCGATAAACACACAAAGCGTCATCAGTAAGGGATTGGGATAAAGCGATTCGTCCGGCGAAGTAGGTGCGGAAATCGTCACCAGGTACTTCGACTGCGAGAGCATCGTCACGCGAGCCGTTTCCATCGCCGTCATGGCGGAAACCAGCTGCTTCTGAGCGAACTCCCCTTCGATCATCAAGGATTCATATTCGGAAGCCAGACTGTTGAAGGTTTCCGTGCCCGTCTGCGCCGTATTGCCAGCGAGACGGTTCTTCTCGCTCGCGATCTGCGCTTCGAGTGCACTCAGTCGGGTCTTCAGCGTCTGCAGGGCAGGAGCGTTCTTCGCCATATAGCTCTCCGCCTCGGAGATCTGCGCCTTCAGCGCCGCTCTCTGACCTTCAAGCTCAATCAGGACCGACTGGAGTCCGGTCGCCGTCGACTTGGGGTCGATGTCCTGATACTTCCCGCGGAAGTCCTTCAGCGCCTGCTGCGCCCTGGTCAACCGATCCTTCGCGCGATTGACCTCTTCCTCGGCGAGCTTCATAGCGTCCTCGCGCGCACGCTCGTTCATGTCGTTCACAAGCTTCTCGCTGGCCTTGAGGACACCGTCGGAGATGGCCGTCGCCATTTCTGGGGTGTAAGCGCGCACCTGGAAGCTCACGATGCCCGTGTCGGGATTCACCACCGGCTTCGCGACACAGTTCCAGAAACGAGTGCGTTCGTCGAGCGTCGGGTTCCCGGCGAGTCTGGAGATCAGATCATGCGTGGAGGCGCTGAAATGCTCGGTGAGCTTCAACGACGCATTCAAGGTGTCAAAAGCATCCGGGGATTCAATGTATTCCCGAACGATCTGGGCGTCCTGCGTGGTAGAACTGCTCGTGCGGAAGATTTGACCGACCAAGTCCAGCGGCGAAGACTGTTCGGCAGCAGACCGCACGGCGAACTTGGTCTCCGAAATGTACATCGGAGATGCCCAGAACATCAGATAAAGGAAGACCAGCAGCGTCGGAAGAATCACGACGGCCAGAAAACCTTTCTGCCAGAGCGGAGTTTTCTTCAGACATTGAACGCTGCACTTACGTTCAGAAGAAACTTCAGTCTTCTGATCATTCGTTTCAGGCGCTGCAGTGCTCTGATTCTGTTGATTTTCACTGTTTGCCATTGCAGATATCCGTATAGTGTTTAATTGCGTCTTCAATTTCGGGGTAATACTGCAGTTCTCCGTGATGGAGAACCGCGCCGCAGGTACAGTTCTGCCTTACCGCAGTCATACTGTGCGAAACAAAAATGAGGGTCGCTGATTTCGTACGTTCCTTCAGTGCGGCATCCGCCTTCTTGCGGAAAGTCGCATCACCCACGGAATACGCCTCGTCAATCAGGTAAAAATCAAATCCGATAGCCATGGAGAGCCCGAAGGCGAGCTTGCTTCGCATGCCCGAGGAATACGTCTTGACCGGCATGTCCATGTACTCACCGAGTTCGGCAAAGTCATCCACGTAATCCGAGACCGTCCTGATATCCGCGCCGTAAATGCGCGAAACGAAGCGCAGATTTTCACGCCCAGTGAGCGCCCCGTGGAAGCAGCCTGAGAAACCGATCGGCCAGGACACGCGGGAAGTCCGGATCACCTCTCCTGAAGTGGGGGCCTCCGCCCCGCCGATGATCCGGATCAGCGTCGACTTGCCGGCGCCATTCAGTCCCAGAATTCCAAGGTTCTTTCCTTCCTTGATCGCGAGATTCACGTCGTTCAGCACGACATGGGCTCCGATCTTGGTCGGGTATTTCTTCGTCACATTGCGGAGCTCAATCATTGCGACAGCCTCCTGCGACGGACGTAGCGCTCAAACAGCCCGCCCAAGGTGAGGCTGATGACCGTGAAAGCGCACAGATATTCCGGATCGAGTCCGTCCGTGACATAGCCCATGTGAAGCGCCATGCGCATCAGCTCGATCCCCTGCATCAGCGGGTTGAAGAGCAGCCATTCGGCAATCTGGTGACTGAATGCACTCACGACGAAGAACACACCGGACACAAAAAACAGGATGCGCAGTGCCATCGGCACGAGTTTCTCAAGAACCGGCAGGAACACGGCGAGGGATGACAACACCATGCCCATCCCGAGGCTCAGCAACGGCACAGTGATGAGGACGAGCAGGAAAAGCGGAGCTGACGCCGGTCGGAATTCGGATCCAAACAGAACGCTGACGGCGATGATGATTGCCGACGTCAGAATCTGTGTCGCGGTGATCACAATCACGCGCGCGAGCATCATATCAAACTCCGTGACCTGCGGAAATGTCAGCAAACCTCGATTTCCGTCCACTGCATTCATACAGCGGGTAATGCCGCCCGAAAAGATGTTCCAGAGACCAAAACCAATGGCCAGGAAGATCGGCACGCTCATGCCGTGCGGCGCATGCGCGCCCATGAAGGCACGCACGCCCCAGAAAACGGCAATGCCGAACACACTCTGGATCAGCACCCAGAGGTAACCCAGCTTGCTGTTGCCGTTGATTGTGTGAATCTCGCGCAGCATCAGGGCGGTCAGCACCCTTCCCTGAACAACTGCGCCTTCAGCGAGCGTAGACATGACTGCCTCACTGAAGCGGCGCCACGTAGCGCCAGACACCCTCGGCGTCCCTGCAGACTGCAGCACGGCGGCTGACATTGCCCTCGGCATCAAGCTGAACCTTGCGGCAGCGCTCACCGAGGCCGTTCATGTACTCACCGACCACCGTCACCCGGGCAAAGCCCACGGGCGTGTTCGCGAGCGTCGACTGAGCGGCCGGGATTTCGCCCGCGAGATGCGCGAAAGCCGCCACCTCAACGGTCTGAGGGGCATCGAGGTTCTTGTCACTCGGACGCGAAGGGACGTGCCCGAGTCCACGCGGCGTGGAGGAGCAGCCGGCCGTCAGCATCGTCGCGGCGAGGAGCGCCGTCAGGGCATAAGCTGTGGTGCGCTTGATCATGAAATTCGTTCTCCTTCATGCAAACTTTTTCTTGAAATCTCTGAACTGCCGGACGGCCTTCACCCAGAGCTCGGGTTCGGGCTGCTCGCCGGCACAAATGAATCGACAGACGTCCTCGGGGCGGCAGAACGCACCGGACTTCCAGTCCCAGCAACGGGGGTAGAGCATCAGCGTCCCCGCAATGAGCCCGTTGAGTGAAAGTCCTTTCCTTCTCTGCGGGAAGTCGAGCGCGTCCTTCGTGAGGCCCCAGCCCGCATAGAAGGGCCGTCCCCACGTCGCGACCGGAACGCCCCGCATCAGGGCTTCGAAGCCCGAGAGGCTCGTGAGCGTGTGCAGTTCGTCAATGCGGCTGCAGAACTCGGTCACCGGAACACCAGATAGGCTCAGGTCGCAGAGCGCTTTCTTCTCGTCCTCAGTCATGGCGCCGGGGCGGTTGCCGCTTGCGACATCCGGGTGTTCGAGGTAAATGAGGTACGCACCGGGGTGCTGCTCGCGAACCTTCGTGAGGAGTTCACGGTTGCTCTGGATATCACCGCCCCCGCGGCGCACGGAGGCATCCCCGTCCACCTGGCCGGTGACGAGAATGACCTTCCTGTCCGACGGGAACTTCGGCAGCACGGCCTGAGATTGCTTAGGCAGGTTGTATTTGGTGATGCCGTGCGCAACGATGAACTCACGCAACTTCGCGGCGCGCTCGCACTCCCGGGCATAGCGGTCGGGTTCCACAGCGATCCGGTTGAGGATCTGCTCAAGCTCGCTCGGACGGGCCGGGTCGTAATAGATCCCCGACGCATCGGTGACGAGCGAATAAGGCGGCATGTAATCGGAACCGAGCCCGATCGAGCGGATGAACCCGTCCTCAACACGCACGAGTTCAACACCCGATTCAGCCGCACGGTTCACCTCGTGGTCGGTGCATTTCGCGGCCCAGATCACGAGCTTCGCCTGCTCCGACTTCGCGGCCGCGAGCGCTTCCTCGAAATCCCAGACGAAATCGATCTTCGAACCCGTTCCGGAGAAGAACGCACGGAAGTGCGGCTTCTTCCAGCGACGGATTCCGGTGGCAACGAAGTGACCGCGGTTCGCCTCGTTCGTGCGACGTTGCATCTCGAGGATGTCGACGGCATCCTCAATCTCGATGTGCTCGCCATGGAACGGCTCGACGTAGCGGGAGCGGCGGATATAAGCCGCCGTGAAGAGCGCCTCAATCGGGACCTTCTTCCCGCGCCGGGCCTTCCAACTCGTTTCATCGCACCGGTCATCGGTGAGTCCCCAGCCCGCATAGAAGGGCGCGCCGTAGACATGAACGGGTTTCCCGAGCAGCAGCGCCTCAAGGCCCATCTGGCTCGTCACAACGAAGACCTCGTCAAACTGAGCGATAAGCGACAACGGCGCCGCGTCCTCCGCGAGGACGATCACATCCTGCGCGAGCGACCCAGTGAGGTAACCCGACTTCTTCCCGGCGACGACATCCGGATGCGTCTTCACAAAGAACGCCGCTCCCGGGAACATCTCCCTCGCGTCAGCGAGCATCTTTTCGAAGGACCGCTCCGAAGCGCACCCCAGCGTCACCGAGGCGTCGCCCTTCGTCTGGTCGACCAGGAGCACCCTCACCTTTCCCTTCGCAACGGGGAACTTCGCTTCCAGCCATCCGGCAGGAACCGAAGGCGAGCAGTTGTATTTCGAGAGGTCCGCGCGGATGATGCGGTCGATCAGCGTGCGCGCACGCGCGGTCATCGCTTCGGTCATCCACTCATCGCTGTGAGCGATATCGGTCTCGAGCGCAGACGGGCAGGTCGCGTCGTAATAGACGCCAACCGGATCAACCGTCATCGAGAGCGGCGCTGCGCCGGAGACGCCGAGTCCGAGCGAGCGCAGGAATCCGTCCTCAAGCGCGATGTAGGGGAGGTGCTGCTCAGCCGCAAAGGCGCGCGCCTTCTCCGCAGTGGGCTTGTGCCCCCAGCCGATGACGGCTTCGCAGGCGGTGCCCGCGAAGCGCTCCCGCTCCTCGCGGATGAAGGCGTCGAGATACGGAATGCGGCGGATGCCGTTCGAGAAGATGCGGATCATGCGAGCACCTCCTCACGGATGAGCGGACGCATTTCCTCAGGACGCAGATCCCTCTCCTCATTCCTTCCCGGCCAGAGCATCCAGGCGGTGTCGCCGGATTTCACATGAGCGAGGTCGCGAATGCCCGGCAGATGATCGCCGTAGATCGCGAGACGCGTCCCGGGGAGTTTCTCTCGGATGGCGGTGACGAGCTTCGCGATCCCCCGGTCAAGGCTCGCGAGGCGTTTTTCGTAGGCCTCTGTCTCCGTGCGTCCGGCCTCTCCCGTCCACGGTCCGTGCCCCTCCATCGTCACGATGAAGAGGAACGTCGGACTCTCGGATTTTTCGAGATACTCAGCGGCGGCGGCGAGGAGCGCCTCGTCGCTCGCATAGCGGCCGTTGAGCGGAAGGTTCCCGAGTTCACTGCTGTCGGCGAAGTGTTCGAAACCGAGATTCGGCATCACCTCGGTGCGGTCAAAGAACCGTCCGTCATTAGGATGCCAGGCAACGGCCTTCCAGCCGCTGGCGCGGAAGTCACGTGCGAGACTCGCCATCGAAATCCTCGCGGCGAGCCGGTAGGGATCGAATCCGAAGGTCTCGAGCGCACGGACCGCGAGCCCCGTGAGCACGGAGAATTCCGTGCGCATCGTGTAGGCACCGCGCCAGTCAAGCAGCAGTTTCCCGTGCAGCGATTTCTCGCGCAGCTGGTCGAGCGTCGGCGTGACGGACACCCGCCCCGTGAGCTCGGCGACCGGGCACCAGGACTCCGCCTGGATCAGGATGAAGTGCGCGGGATGCCTCTCTTCCAGGGGAGCGGCCGTCTCGGCCTCGGCCCTCTTCTCCTCGTCCTCAGGAAGCGAGAATTGCGCCTTGATGACCTCGCGGTTCCGGAGGTGGTGGAGCGTATGCAGCACTGCGGCGCCGAGCGGCGTGTAGTTTTCCATATCCGTCCGCGAGTCAAAGGAAACCGGGAACATCTTCAGGATCTCCGTCCCACTGCGGCGCAGTCCCGTCGCGCAGACGAGCGCAAGCACAGCAAACCCGCCGCAGAGCCAGGCCGCCGCCGTGTAGTCCGCTGCCGCAGCCACAGGCTCCTCAGCACCGGCGAACCCGATCAGAAGGACGAGGAGCGCGACAACAGGCCACACCCACTTCGGCGCGTAGCCGAAGTAGAGGCGCGGCCAGCGGAGCGCATGTCCGGCGAGGAAGATGTCGGAGAAAACGAGCGACTCGCCGAGGATGCGGACCTTGAGGCCGTTGCCCGCCCAGAGCGCGAGAATGAGCCCGAGCCCGATTCCGATCGATGTGACGTACCGCCCCGTGATCAGGATGAGCGCGGGGAAGATGACGCCGCAGAGGAGCAACGCCACCGCGTCCCCCCAGATTCTTGAGGCCGTCCGGTTAGCTTCACTTTCCGCAGGGATGCTCATGCGGTTCAGCGCCGCGAGAATGAGCGTGAGCAGGAGGATGGTGAGGAGGATCTTCATCGCACGATCCTCCCGGTTTCTTCTCGCGCTTCACGATCTGCTTCCACGCGGAAGTCAAAGAGCTTCAGGAAAACGTTCTGCAGGCATTCAGGAAGCACCTCGAGCGCTCGGATGCCGAGTGCAAGGAGCTTCGGAAAAGCTAGCACGGCGACGTTTTTCTCAAGTCCCTCAAGGACGAGACGGGCGGCCCGGTCAGCTGAAATTTCAAAGGGCTTTGAGCCCAGGTAACGGGCGCTCATCGGACTCGTCACGAAGCCCGGCAGAACAACCGTGACGCCGACCGACGTTCCGCGCGCGAGACGCCGCAGCGCCTGACCGTAGGTGAGGAGCGCAGCCTTGGAGGCGCTGTAGCCCGGCGAGGACGGAAGTCCCGTGAGCGCCGCGAGCGAGGCAATGAGGCCGATCTGCATGTGAGAACGCCCTTCACGGAGCGCCTTCTCCGCAAACGCATTTGCGCAGAGGATGACACCCGAGGCGTTGACATCCATCTCGCGGGCGAGATCGCTCTGAGCCTCAGGCAGCGTGATGCCGTCAGCATCCCGGACGGAAGCGGAGACGCCGGCCGTGAGAATCACCGTGTCAGGGATCCTTTCCGTGCAGACTTCCGCCACCCAGGCAAGCGCTGCCTCACGGTCACGGATGTCAAAGGCAGCCGTATACACCCGGGCACCTGCGGAGCGACATTCCGAAGCCGTGCAGGCAAGCGCATCGGCCGAACGGCCGGAGAGGAACAGCGTCGTACCTTCACCGGTGCAGGCACGCGCGAGCGCCTGCCCGATGCCTCCCGTGGCACCGAGAATTGCGATCGTCCGGGGCTGAAGCTTCTCAGTCATCATCTCAGCCTCCCGCAGCCCCAGCCGGGCACTGCATCGAGAAAACGATGCCGCCCGCAGGGTGACGATTCCGGAGCGCCTCACCAAACTCCCCGGCCCGAATTGTCTGTACTGCAGTGAAGCCCTCACGCAGATAGAAGCGCCTCGCCGCCTCGTTGTCCGCCCAGCAGAAGAGCCCGACGGTCGAGAGCCCGCGGTCGAGCGCGGTCTTTCTGGCAAACCTGATCAGAAGTGCACCGAGATGCGCGCCGCGCAGACTTTCCGAAACCCAGAGCGTATTGACCCAGAGCGCGTTCTCAACCTTCGCGGTCAGAACGGGTTCGACAGCGCGAATGCGTTCTTCCTTGAGAAAAACGCGCATCTCACCCGGCACCTGCTGCTCATCTGCCGCATAACTGAAAAGCAGTCCGCCGACACGACCGTCAACCTCGGCAAGAATGACGTTCTCCGGTGTGTACGTGCTAATCGAGCGGCTGAAAGCAAGCTCCAACACTTTCTCAGGAGGCATCGCAGCGATCACGCCCTGGAAGAGCGTGTCCGTAATGCCTTCGGAAACCTCGGCGATCACCTTCGCCACGGTCTCCAGATCGTCTCGCGTGGCAGTGCGGAGTCTCAGGTTCGGAGTCATGCGGACACCTCCTTTTCCTGATAATCGGTGAGGTTGGAATTGCTCGCACCTACGGCAGCAAAACGGCTCACCGAGTCGACCGCGGCATATGTCATTGCTCCCTCGGAATAGAAATTTCCTCGAATGGAGGCACGACGACGCACGACTTTACAGAAATCTGCAACCAGCTCGGAATCAGGCGCCGACGGATTCGTCCAGAAGTCATCGAGCTTCGAGAGCGGCATACTCTGCGCGAGCCCCGTGATGCTGTAGATGCTCCGGCCGAGACAGTAGACAGGACGGCCAAGCCTGAGCGCGGAGAGCCCTACCGTTGAATTGATCAGAACGACGCCGACGGCGCCTTCAATGATTCTCTCCGCCGGGCCGCTCTCGAGATAGGTGACGCGCTCGGCAATTCCGAGCTCGCGGGCGAACGACTCGATGAAGATCGAGTAGCGGATCAGGCCGTTGTCGAGCGGGTGGTTCTTGATCAGCAGGCGCGCATCCTTCGGCGCATGCTCGGCGAAGGACGTGAGCACGTCCGCGATCGCCTCCTCCATGCGCACATAAGGCGAATAGAGCTGGATCTGGCTGTCGGAATTGAGCTGCAGCGGGAAGAAGAAGTACGGTTCGCTCTGCGAGAAGAACGCCTCTAGACGCGCGGCATCACGCCTCGCGCGGCGGTGCCGCGTGAAGTAGCGTCTCAGAATGCCGGGCAGTTCCACGCCGATGCAGGTCGGGCGGTGCGTGCGGTAGCGATGGAAGACGGGGTAGAGAATGAAGTTTCCGACGTGGTGCCAGATGGCCTTCAGAACCTTGTCCTTCATCCTGTTGCTGACAGGGACATCCTCGGGGATAGCTTTCTTCTCCGTAGCCGCCTGATGAATCTCGCTCGGAATGCGCGGCAGGCGCGAGCGTCCGTTGACGCCGTCCTCCTCCAGAGTGGAATAGCGGCTCCTCAGATAGCCTTCCTCATAAACCCACACGTGAATCCCGCGCACATGGGCAAGACGCACAGCCTCCCAGTGAAGCGGACGCCAGTCGCCGTAGACGCAGATGTCGGTGACATGGCGCATGCGGTAGACGTTGCCGATCCAGGTCACCCAACCGTAGAGGCCGCCCCGGTACCAGTCGCAGTCGCGCTGATCGAGTCCCCAGAGGAACACGTCGCCGCCGCAGAAATGCACCTTTCTCACCGCGGCACCGGCCTCGGCGAGCTTGCCCGCGAGCAGACGGAAGAATCCGCTCTGCGGTCCCTGAAGGAGGAGGAAGGAGCGTCCTGCAAGCGGCAGCGTCGTCATAGTCCGCCTCCGTCCTTGCTTTCCTCGGCGACAACCGCCACGGCCTCGGCCGTGAGGTCAACCGCACGGTGAACGTGCTCAAAACTGTGCGCCGCGGAGAGGAAGAAGCGCAGACGTGCCGCGCCCTCCTCGACGACCGGATAGATGATCGGCATCACGTTGACGTGTGCCTGATGGAGCTTCGCCGCGACGCGGCCGGCGACGATGGAGCTGCCGAGCATCACGGGCACGACGGCATAGCCTTCGGCGAGCCCCGTGTCGAGGCCCTTTTCCTTCGCATAGCGCACGAACTCGTGGCTGACGGCCTGGAGTTTCGCCACGCGCTCCGGCTCGCGGTTCATGATCTCAAGCGCCTTGAAGGACGCGACCGCGAGCACCGGCGACATGCCGACGCTGTAGACAAAGCCGGGAGACGTGAACTTGATGAGCTCGACGAGCTCCGCTTTCGACGCAATGTAGCCGCCGCATCCGCAGCAGGTCTTCGAGAGCGTTCCCATCCAGATATCGACTTCCGCGGGATTCACGCCCAAGTGCTCGGCCGTGCCGCGGCCCGTCGCTCCCAGGACGCCGAGCGCATGCGCCTCGTCCACCATGAGAAACGCGCCCCACGCCTTCTTCAGTGCGAGAAGGCCGGGCAGGTCGACGACGTTGCCGTCCATCGAGAAGACGCCCTCGGTGACGATGAGGCAGCGCTTCGCATTGGGACGGTGGCGGCGGAGCAGATCCTCCAACGCCTTGCAGTCGTTGTGCGGGTAGGAGATGCGCTTTGCGCCCGAAAGCTGGGCACCCACGACGATCGAGTTGTGCGCGAGCGCATCGTGGAAGATGATGTCCTCGGGGCCGAAGAGCTTTCCGATCACGGAGACATTGGTCGCGTGACCGGACACAAAGGCGACGGCGTCTTCAGACGAATAGTTGGCGGCGAGCGCGAGCTCGAGCGCGCGGTGCGGCGGGCGCTCGCCCGAGACGACGCGCGAGGCGGAGGCGCTCGTGCCGTAGCGACGGGCGGCCTCGCTGACGGCCGCCGTGATCTCCGGATGACCGTTCAGATCAAGGTAGTCGTAGGTCGAGAAATTGAGAAACTCCTCTCCCCCGATCACCGTCGTGGCCTTGGCGAGTCCGGCATGGCACTGGAAATAGGGGTTCAGAATGCCGGCGCTCTCGGCGACGGCCATCTCCATCCTCAGCTGCTTCAGGGCCGGAAATTCCGCGAAGCTCGTGAGCTTCGTGTCCGGCCGCCAGCCCGCGTCCTCCGCCGTGCGGCCGGCCTTCGCCCGCGGCGCGGAAACGCCCGCGAAGAGCGCGGCCTGCTCAGCCTCGGAGAGCCCGAAGAGGAAGTCATTCGCCATGACGGCCTCCCCGTGCACTTTCAAGCACTTTCTTCTGCATTTCCTGGGAGAGCTCGACACCGTGCTGGCGGGTCATCTCGCGCAGCGCATCGGCTTCGGCCAAGGATTCATCGTCACCCGCAGAGAGCGTGCTCCAGAAGCGCTCCGCGATCGTGGTGATGCTGGCACCCGCGAAAGCGGCCGCGCCCGACATGCGCACGCCGAGCTTTTCCTCGAGCGCAATGGCAAGTTCCACAACCGTGAGCGAATCCATGCCGATCTCGGAGACCTGGCGCGTCACGGAGAGTTCCTCGGGCGCGAGACCCATGAGGTGCGCCACCTCGTCGGCGACGAGTTCAACAAGCATGGCCACGCCCTCTTCCTTCGACTTGCCGGCGAGCTCCTCGCGGATGCCGGTCTCGCGGTGCTCGGCCTCGGCAGCGCCCGCGCGGATCGCCGAGAAGCGCTCCGAGGCCACCGTGGGAAGGGACTCCACACGGCGCCAGTCAATCGCCATGAAGTGGCTCTCCGGGATGCCGGCGGCGGTGACGGCGAAAAGCGCGTCAAGCACTTCGTCGCTCGTGAGCGCAGGCGTGCCGAGCGTCTTCTCGATGGTCTCGCGCACCCTGGGAGCGTCCTTGAGCATGCCGACGTCGCCCACCGGTCCCCAGCCGATCACCGTGGCGGGCAAACCGTCAGCGAGACGGCGGCGGACGATGGCCCCCTCAGCCGCGTTCGCGGCGACATAGTTGGCCTGACCGGGATTGCCGAGGAGCACGGTCGCAGACGAGAAGAGAACGAAGAAATCAATTTCCGCGGCGTGCTCGCGCGTGAAGCGGTCGAGCGCCTCGGCGCCCTTCACTTTGACGTTCCATGTGCGCTCCATGCGCTCCGGCGTCTGGTCCTTCGCGAGCGCGTCGTCAATGACGCCTGCGGCATGAATGACGCCCGCGACGGGCGGCAGCGTCCTCACACATTCCGCGAGCGCTTCCGCGAAACCGTTGGCCGAGGCGTCGGCGGCGAGCGCCGTGATCACAGCGCCGCGCGAGCGAAGCGTTTCGAGAACCGACTTCTGTTCATCGGTAACGGCACCGCGGCGCGAGACGAGAACCACCGAGCGGGCGCCGTCCTGCACGAGGCGCTTGGCCGCAGCGAGTCCGAGTCCGCCCATGCCGCCCGTGATCACGTAGGTCGCGTCAGCACGGACGCCCGTGCGCACAGTCTGTTTTCCAACGAACGTCCCTGCGGCACTTTCATCTTGCGCGATCGAAATGACGAGCTTGCCGATGTGGGCCGAGGCCTGCATGGCCTGGAAGGCCTCCACCGCACGATCTCGCGGATAGACCGTGATCGGCGTCGGACGGAGCGCTCCGGAGGCAAAGTGCCCCATGAGTTCGCTGAAGAGGTCGCGCGCGACCTCGGGCTGCCCGGTGAGCAGCTGGTCCACGTCGATGCCGAAGTAGCTCAGGTTCCGTCCGAAGGGGCGCAGGAACATCGGCGAGTCCGCGTAGAAATCGCGCTTGCCGAGCTCAAGGAAGCGGCCGAAGGGCGCGAGCAGTCCGAGCGACTTCTCAGCGGCCGCGCCAGCGAGCGAATTGAGCACCATGTCGACGCCCCGCCCCTCGGTGTCGCGGCGGATTTCCTCGGCGAAGGCGAGCGTGCGGGAGTCATAGATGTGCGGGACGCCAAGGGACTTCAGCAGCGCGCGCTTCGCGGGCGTTCCCGCGGTGGCATAGACCTCGAGCCCGAGCATCGCGGCGATCTGGATGGCGGCTAGACCCACGCCGCCCGCGGCGCCGTGGACGAGGATGCGCTCGCCCCTGCGCGCACGCGCGAGATGAGTGACGGCGTACCAGACTGTGAAGAAAGCGACGGGAAGCGAAGCCGCCTCCTCGAACGAAAGGTTCGCGGGCTTCAGAGCCACGGCGTTCTCGTTCGTGATGATCTCGGTTGCGTGACAGGCAGGCGCGAAGGCGATCACCGGGTCGCCGACGGCGACGCGCGTGACGTTGCCGCCCACCTCGGTGACGATGCCCGCGGCCTCAAGACCGAGCGTCGGACCGGCGAAGCCGTGCTCAAGCGCTTCCTCAGGCAGCACGCCCATCGCCCACATGACGTCGCGGAAGTTGAGTCCGGAGGCACGCACGGCCACACGGATCTCGTCGGCACCGAGCGGTCGGCGCGGGAACTTCCGCCAGGCGAGGCGGTCGAGCTTGCCCTGCATCTCCGTGGCGAGGAGTTCAGGCGCATCCGCGCATTCCTCAGCGGAGCGGACCCGCACGGACTCGACGGATGCCGTCAGGGTTTCGCCGCCTTCGACGCGGACTTCAAGCGCATCCTGCTCAAGTTCACCCGCGATCACGCGGGAGGCCGTGGCAAGCGTCGCTTCATTGGTGTCGGCGAGTTCAATCGTCCGGACACGAAGCGCCGGGTATTCATTGCGGATGACGCGGGCGAGGCCCGAGATCGCATGCGCGGTGAGCGGGTGTTCACTCTCCGTCACGATCACCCATTCGCCGGTGAACCCGGCGGCTGTGATTTCCTGCGCGAGCGCGAGCGTCTCGACCGGTGCCCTGCCCTCGGCGTCCGCGTCCAGGATCGAGACGATGCGCTCAGGCGCATCCTGAGCGACCGTGATGCCCGACTGCGTGAGGTGTGTCTTCAGTTTCGCGGCGAGTTGAGCGGCGGTGACACACTCCGCGTTGAAGCGCAGCGCAGTAGCGAGCAGCTTCTTTGTTTCTTCTGCCGGCGCGGCGGCAGAGTCCTCCGAGCCGGCAGCCTTGAGACCGCTCACCAGGAGTGCGGGAGCGGTCGCGGCTTCAGCGCGCACGGCGACATCGGTGAGTCCGACGCGGGCTGCTAGATTTTCCCAGGCTTCGGCATTCATGAGCCGCGAACGGCACTGCCCGTCCCTGCCGATGGTCCACCAGTCGGGCGACGGGCCCTCGATGAAGTCCGTGAGCGCACCCGGCGCTTCCTCAAGCGCCAGATAAAGGCCGCCAGGCTCCAGGAATTTGAGCAGGCGGACAGCCTGCGCCGAGGGATCGATCTCGCGCCCGAACCCTTCGGGCACGATCACGATGTCAAAGAGAGCCTTTCCCTCGAGCGCACCGTAATGCGTGACCGTGAGCCCCGGGCGACGCCTGAGAACAGCGGCGGCGCGCGAGGCACCTGCGGCATCGGCGGCCACGACCGTCATGGTGACCGACTCGCCCGCGCGTTCCGTGAAGGCACGGAGCGCCTCGGGACGCTCGCCAGCGGCAACGCCGACGCGCAGCATCACACCGTTTCCGACGCGTGCAATCGCGAGGTCGAGCGCCTTCGCGAGACGGGCCGAGGCGGCCTGGGCCGAGGGCGTCATGCGTCGTGCGGCAAGGAGGCCATGCGCCCCTTCAGGGAGCGCTTCATCAAAGATCATGTCCCCGGCGAGAAGCGCGGGCAGATTGCGTCCGATCTCCTGAGCAGCGAGCCAGAGCGGCCAGTCGGCCGGGCAGCGCGCGAGCGCCGTGCGCATGAGCACATCCGCGCGCGGGATCTTCGCATCCCGGCGGACCGTGAAAAGTTCATCCATGGCCTCGGCGGCGCCGACGCTCACCAGGAGCTCGGCGAGCGACTGCGCAAACCCCTCGTTCTCGACCGAGAAATCGTCCGCGAAGAGAAGTTCCGCCGGAAGCGCCTCGTCAAAGCGCTTCACCGCGGCGAAGGCGTACGCGGCGGCGAGGAACTGCCCGAGACGGGCCCGGACATCAGCGCTCTCCCTCTCGGCTTCCGCTCCGGAACGGATCGCCTGGACTTCAGCGAGCACCTCGCGGAGCACGGCGCTTTCCGCACCCTCGCGGCGCCAGACCTCACGGAACACCTCCGGGAGAGGACGGGCGGCACGGCGCGGCGCGCGGCGCAGCCTCACGTCGGTCATGCGGCAGAGACGGAGCCCGGCCTTGTCAAAAATCTCAATTTCAGCGGTGAGCGTGCGCTCGCTCACATTGACGAGCCTCGCGACGCACCAGGCGGGCTCGCCCGAGAAGGCGAGCGTGATGCCGCCGAACCAGACCGGCAGATAGGGATCGGTCGCCGCAACGTCATCGGGGATCGCGGCGAAGACGCACTGGAGCGCCGCATCAAAGGCGGGCACCGGCATCAGCATGTCACGCGTGGAGGCAGGGTTCGAGGGGGCGAGCTTCGCCACGGCCTCACTGCCGTTCCTCACGATCGCCTCAAGCCCGAGGAACTCGCCCCTGTATTCCAGACCGAGACCGCGGAGCTTCGTGTAGAAAGCCTGAACGTCAAGGTGCTCGCCCGGAAGACTTTCCGCCGTCTTCGGGAACGGGCGCTGCACCCGCTCCGGGAAAGCCGGGGTCACGCGGCACTTGAGATGCACGGCCCAGCTGTCTGCGGGATCGGCCTGCTGCGCGGTGGAGCGCTTCGACGAGAGCTCAAGCGTCCCGTCCTCCGCAACGCACGTCCTGACGAGCCGGAACTCGCGCTCAGGTAGCGGCAGCGCCCGCAGAATGGCGAGATTCTTCAGTTCCACGGCCTCGCCCGTGACCCTGTGGCCGGCGGCCGCGGCCTTCTCGTCGAGGCTCGAGCGGCCGGCGGCGAGCGCCGCCTCCACAAAACCGGCTGCGGGGAAAAGGACGTTCCCGTCAACGACATGGCCGGAGAGCCAGGAGAGCCGCACAGCATCGAGCTGGTTCACCCAGGTGCCGGCGGCCTTCGCGACAGGCCAGCCGAGCATCGGATTGATTTTCTGCGGTGCGAAGAGGCGTGAGGCGCCCGGCGTCACGGCGGGCCAGCAGACCCTGCGGTTCCAGGGATAAAGCGGCAGCTCGCGCGAAGGGTGAACGTCCGGCCACTCGAGCGAGACCGGCCAGCCGGCCGCGATCACGCGGCCGATGCGCAGATCAACATCCTTCGCGGTCTCGCCCTTTCGCATCACGGCGGCGATCTGTCCTTCGGCGTTCATCGAGCGCAGGATCGTGCGCAGGTATCCCGTGAGAATGCCGTGCGGGCCGATCTCAAGGAACCGGGTGACACCGTCCTTCACCATGCACTCAATGGCATCGGCGAAGCGCACGGTCTGACGGATGTTCTGCCACCAATAGGAAGCGTCAAGCTTTTCGCCCGGAATCCTGGTCGCGGTGACGGTCGAATAGAAGCCGCAGACGGCCTTCGGCTGAAGACATCCGAGATCCGCGAGCACGGCATCGCGCACCTTGTCCATCGCAGCGCTGTGGAAGGCGTACGGGAGGCCGAGTCCGCGGGCAACGCCGCCGGCAGGCCTGACGCGGGCGCAGAATGCGCTCACCGCGTCCTTCGGTCCGCTCACCGTGAAACTCTCGGGCGCGTTTGCGCCAGCGACCGACACCTCCGGGGACTCCCTGAGGAGCGCTTCAAAACGCTCCGTCTTGAGATGGACCGCGGCCATCGTTCCGGAATTCACGGTGTGTCCCTGCTCACGGGAGCGCACGAAAATCACGCGGACCGCATCCTCGAGCGAAAGGGCCCCTGCGGCATACGCCGCGGCGACCTCGCCCACGCTGTGGCCGGCAAAGGCCTCGGCGCGGACACCCGCCTCTTTGAGCACGGCAAGGAGCGCCGTCTGGCAGGCGAAGAGAAGCGGCTGGGAAATCTGTGTGGGGAGCGCCTCTGCGGGATCCTTCAGCAGTTCCTCGACGAGGCTCCACCCGGCGAGCGGCCGGAAGAACGAATCCGTACGGTCAAAGGCCTCGCGGAAGACGGGGAGATTCCCGTAGAGGTCCCGGCACATGCCGGGCCACTGACTGCCGTTGCCGGAGAAGACAAACGCCGTGCGCCCCTGGGGCGTGACGTCCCGGTCATAGAAGGCGAGCCCGTCATCCGAGGCCGAGCGTTCAGAGACGTCTGCGGCGGCGAAACGCCTGAGCGCCTTCCGCGTCGCCTCGACGGAGGCCGGACGCACGAAAAGACGCTGCGGCAGCAGATCACGCTCAAGGTGAACCTCCGCGGCGATGCGCGTGAGATCCCCGGACGACCTGCCTTCGAGCAGGCGGCAGTAGCGCCCGGCCAGCGCGGCAAGGCTCTCGCGGCTCTTCGCCGTGAGGAGAAGCGGCAGTGAGGAGACGTCAGTCCCGCAGTCCGCGCACGCCGGTTTCTCCAGGGGAAGAGGAGCGCACTCCAGCACGGCATGCGCATTGGTGCCGCCGAAGCCGAAGGAATTGACGCCGACCAATGACCGGCCGGGAAGCACGGTAACGCGCTCGTTCTCCACGGGGACGCGGATGCCGAGCTTTGCGAAATCAATCGCGGGGTTGGGCGTCTCGAAATGAATGTTCTTCGGAACGATGCCGGTTTCGAGGACGGCGATCGCCTTGGCGAGACCCGCCATGCCGGATCCCGTCTCGAGGTGGCCGAGGTTCGCCTTCACCGAGCCCACGACGAGCGGCTCGTCACCAGGACGGCCGAGGACCGTGCCGATCGAGGCGGTCTCGATCGGATCGCCGGCGGCGGTGCCGGTTCCGTGCGCCTCCAGATAAACGAGGTTTGCCTTGTCAATGCCGGGGCGGGAATAGATCTCTTGAAGGAGCCGCGTCTGCGCCTCACAGGACGGGAGCGCGATGCCGGCCGTGCGGCCGTCGGAATTCACCGCCGTGGCACGGATCACCGCGTGAATGGCGTCGCCGTCGGCTAGTGCCTTTTCCAGGGGCTTCAGGAGAACGACGGCGCCGCCCTCGCTGCGCACGTAGCCGTCGGCGTCCGTGTCAAAGACGCGGCAGGTGCCCGTGGGCGAGAGCATATGCGCCTTCGAGAAACCGATGAAGGGCATCGGGGCGAGCAGGACGTTCACGCCGCCCGCGACCGCCTGATCGGCCTCTCCACGGAGAATCGACTGGCAGGCCTCATGAAGGGCGACGAGACTCGACGAGCAGGCCGTGTCCACGGTCATGCTCGGGCCGTGAAGGTCGAGGCAGTAGGAGATGCGGTTCGAGACGATGGAGAGCGTGGTGCCCGTCATCGTGTAGGGCCCTTCCGTGGCGGGATCGTCCGCATGCAGAAGCGCCATGTCGGGACTCGACGCGCCGATGTAGACTGCGGTGCGGCTGCCGGCGATTGCGGAAGGCGGAATGCCTGCGTCCTCAAGCGCCTCCCAGGTCATCTCGAGCACGAGACGCTGTTGGGGATCAAGGGCCTCAGCCTCCTTCTCCGAGAACCCCCAGAACCGGGCATCGAATTCCTTCAAATCGCCCACGATTCCCGCGCGCGGCGCGTAGGTCGCCCCGGGCGCGGCCTGATCCGGATGCTGATAACGGGCAAGGTCAAAGCGGTCCGCAGGAAGCGGCCCGACAGCATCGCGTCCCTCCAGAAGAAGCTCCTCAAGCTCCTTCAGAGTTCGGATCCCGCCGGGGAAACGGCATCCGATACCAATGATGGCGACGGTCTGGGCAGCGTCCGTTGTCACGTCTCGTTCCAGTTCTGCTTCTGTTCGTCTTCCTTCGACTGCTCTACTGACGAAGGCGGGTGATTAGTTCACCGATACTTTTTTCGCATCCCGTTCGGGCCGGGATGCGAAAAAAGACCGATGGGCAGAGACGAAATATTCTCGGGAGAAGCCTGACTTCCCCGAGAACTTCTGGTCTGCCTTGAGTGCCGGGGGAACCCGGCGGAGCCACTTCTCAGGTCGTGGCTCCGCCGAAATTCCCTTCAGGCGAGTGCTCGATCAGAACTTGTGCACGAGGCCGAGGGCGACTTCAGCGCCCTGCGGATTGGTGTTGTCCACGTCATCACGGACGTAACCGGCACCGCCATAGACGCGCGTGCGGTTGCTGAGCGGGTACTCATAGCCGGCGCCTGCGAAGATGCGCTTCACGTCAAGGCCGGACTTGTCGCTGTCGGCGTCCATGTAGCCGACGGAGATGAGGGCCGAGCCGCCGAAGGCCGGGATGTTCGTGCCGACGACAACGCCGTAGCCGGTGACGTCACCGTAGCTCTTGCCGACCTGACGGGTATTGCCCTGACGGCTGGCGAGCGAGCGGCCCCAGGCGTCGTCAGCAGCGCCGCCGACGGAAGCGGCGTCCTCAAAGTACTGCGCGGCGACATAGGTCGTGGCAAAGCCGCAGTCGTAGTTCACGCCGAGCGTGACCGTCCACATGTCGCTGCCGCGGTTCGTGTTCGAGGCGGAGCTGTCCTTGTTTGTGTAGTCAGCGAGGCCGATCACGTTGAGCTGGCCATAGCTGAACGTGGCGCCGAGGGCGTAGTAGCGGTCGGCCGAGGGCTTGTTCTCGTTCGAGTCGCCCATGGCGTACTGGGCATGGACCTTGGTGCCGTAGAACTCAGGCGAGACATACGTGAGCACGTTGTTCATGCGGGTCGGCTTGTGAGCGAAGACGAGGTTCTGGTTGCCGATCGTGTCGCCCCAGCCCGTGCCGAAGGCGCTGATGTCGCCGAGGATGCCGAAGGAGCCCGTGTCGCTCGAGAGGAGACCCACGCGGCCGGCGGAGAGCTTGCCGTAGGCACCTTCCACGAAGACCTGCGACTCACGGCCGAAGATCTTGCCTTCCTGAGAGAGCGCACCCGTGTCAGAGTCGAAGCCGTTCTCAAGAACGAAGCCGACGGTGACGCCGTTGCCGAGTTCCTCGTGGCCCTTCAGGCCGAAGCGGGTGCCGGAGTTCTGGCCGGACGACATGGAGAACGAGTCACCGCCCTCGTGCTTCATGCCGAAGAAGGTGTCCGTGTCAACGCTGGTGTAGTTGAGACCCGTGTCGATCACGCCGTAGAGCGTCACGTCCGCGGCCGCGGCCGTACCACAGAGAGCGCAGGCCACAGCAAGGCTGAAAACAGTCTTTTTCATTTCAAATGTCCTTTTTCCGAGGTCGGAATAGCCGGGCGCAGCGCCCTGCTGGGGAAAGAATCCGGTTCCCGCCGGGCACAAAAAACACACATCTCCCGGTCGGACGGCTGAACCCCTTGGGAGGTAAAGGAACAGCCGTCCGATCGGAAGAGGGCTCTGTTGCGGCCGCCGCCCATGACGGGCTGCAGATCATCACAACGTTTCAAATGCGCAGCGGGTTTTCTGACAGGATCTGTCTCAGGCTGGTTCTATTGAAACGACCTGTCAGACCCCTGAAGGCTACCCCCCCCCCACACCTTCTGTCAAGCGGATCCCGCGTTTTTCTGCACCGCCCGGCATGACGGAAGCGTCGCCGTAAA
>NZ_JAUNSF010000003.1:78381-87698 GCF_030539355.1 Sutterella sp. | reverse complement strand
AAAATCCACACTTTCACCTAACAGAGCCTTGATTTTTGGCGGTCACACCTGATGACGGATCAGAAGGCGTCCTTGAAGGTGATGAAGAACGTCGTCGTCAGGTGGTAGAAGACCGGGGCGGCGAAGGTGATCGGGGCGAGTCGCGCGAGGAGCCCTCGCGTCATGTAGATGTCGCCCTCGTCGGCGAGCTTCTGCTCGCCGCCCATGCTGCGACGCACGCAGTTGAAGACGAGGTCGCCGAGGACGCCCGCGATCACCACGGCGAGCGCCATCAGCAGCGCCTGCCAGAAGCGGAACGGGGTGATCCAGTACATGGCGGCGCCGGCGAGGAGGCCGCCGAGGCACCCGATGGCGTTGCCGAGGAGCGTCCGGTTGACGGAGAGCTTGAGCGCCTTGCCGCCGAGCATCGAGCTCGCGAGCGACCCGCAGAGGTCGGAGACGAAGATCACGAGCAGGAAGAAGAGCATCAGCAGCGGACCCGAGGAGCCGTAGCGCGTGAGGTCAAGCGTCGCGATCGCCGGCGCGTGCGAGAGGCAGAAGACGCAGAGCATGATGCCCCACTGGACCTTCGCAATGCGCTCGAGGTAGCGGTCGGTGTCGTGCGAGAGCGCCATGATCGGCGGGAGCGCGAGGAAGAGGTAGACCGGGATGAAGAGCGTGAAGATCTCCGGGCGGTCGAAGCCGATCGCGATGTACTGCACGGGAATCGCGATGTAGAAGGCGAGCACGAGCGCGTAGTGGTCCGTGGGCTTCGTCGGCGTGATCGCGATGAACTCGCGGAGCAGGAAGAAGCTGATGAAGGCGAAGAACACGAGGAGCGCGGGCTGGCCGAGCAGGAACGCGATCGTGAAGACCGCGATCAGCCACCAGGCCATGCGCAGGCGCGAGCTCACCGCGCGCAGGCGCGAGCGGCGCTCGGGGGTCTCCGCGCGGTCAATCGCCCAGGAGACATAGAACGAGCCGAGGGCCGAGAGAACCACTAGGCCGACGAAGAGAAAGGCGTATGCCTCGAGAAGTGTGAAACCGAGTCTCATGCTTTCGACAGTTCGATGACGGCGTCGCGCGCGCGGTTGAGGAAATCTTCCTTGAGGTCGTCGACCGAGTGCTCAAGCGGGGCGCCGAAGCGCACCGAGCAGACGGTCGGCACGGGGAGCAGCACGCCCTTGGGCATGGCGCGGTGCAGGTTCTCGATGTAGACCGGAATGAACTCGACATGCGGGAACTCGCGCATCAGGCGCCAGATGCCGGACTTGAAGGCGCTCGGGATGGCCTGCGGGCGGCGCGTGCCCTCGGGGAAGATGATGAGCGAGTCGCCCGCGAGGAGCGCGTCGCGCAGCGGGTCGAGCGGGTTGCTGTGCTCGGTGCGGCGGCGGTCGACGAGGACGCAGTGCAGTTCCTCGAGCGCGATGCGGCGGCGCAGCAGTCCCTTCTCCCAGTAGTCCTTCGCGGCGACCGGGCGGACGTGTTTCCTCAGCTGCGGCGGCAGCGAGGCCCAGATCACGATCGTGTCGAGGTGGCTCGTGTGATTTGCAAAATAAACGCGCTGACGCGACGAAGGCGCGCAGCCCTGCCAGTGCGGATAGGCGCCGACGAGAAGCCGCGTGAGCCAGACGATGGGCGTCATCAATTTGAAGGGACTGGGCACTGCTGGATTACCTTGAGAAGGTGATGGGAAAGGAACATTATCGTTCAGCTTCGCGGCCGGGGCAAAAACCGTTGTTCAGTCCCCGCGGACGCACTGTCCAATAAAGCGCTCGAGCCCGGAGGGCGTGAAAGGCCACGTGAGGAGCTCCTGATCGTCGCCGTCACGGAAGAAGGCGACCGCGGGGAGCTTCGAGACGCCGCACTCGCGCGCGAGCGGCTCCTCGACGGCCACGTCCGCGTGAAAGAACTGCGCCTCGGCGGCATGCGCCGCGGCCGCGGCCTCGATGAAGGGGCGCGCCGAGCGGCAGCTCGCGCACCAGCTCCCCGAGAAGGTGACGAAGACCGGTCCTCCCGCGTCGATCGCGTCGAGGATCCGGCGGTGGGCGGCGACCTCCTCGGCGGCCGTGGCCATTATTCGTCCACCCGGCAGGCGAGCGCGGGGAGCATGCGGCGCACGCTCGAGAGACGCGCGAGCTCGAGGTCGCAGATCGCGGCGCCCTCGCCCGACGGAATTTCGGCGAGCACCGAACCCCAGGCGTCGAGCACGCGGGTGTGGCCCCAGGTCGTGCGGCCGCATTCGTGCTGCCCGGACTGTGCCGCGGCGGCAACGAAGCACTGGTTCTCGATGGCGCGGGCGGCAAGGAGCGCAGCCCAGTGCGCACGGCCCGTCTGGGCGGTGAAGGCCGCCGGGAGCAGGATCAGGTCCGGCGTCGCCATCGCGCGGAAGTGCTCGGGGAAGCGCAGGTCAAAGCCGATGCCGACGCCGACGCGCAGCTTCTCGCCGTCGCGGTTGATGAGCTCGAACGAGCCCGCGGTCGTGCCCGCGTCGATCTTCTCGCGCTCCTGGCAGAAGATGTCCTCCTCGGAGAGCTTGCGGGAGAAGAGATGCACGCGGTCGTAGCGGAAGGCCGCCTCGCCCGCGGGATTGAAGACGATCGTGGTGTCGGTGAAGCGGCCGTTGTCGCCCGAGCGCACGGGAATCGAGCCCGCGGCGATCCAGATGCCGTTCTTCTCCGCGGCGAAGCGCACCGACTCCTGGATCGGGCCGTCGCCGAAGGGCTCGGCGATGTCCGAGAGTGCGGCGTCGCGGTCCGCGAGACGGGCGAAGGATTCGGGGAGGACGATGAGCTCGGCGCCGGAATCCGCGGCGGCAGAGATCATGGAGAGCGCGCGAATGACGTTCGCCTCGGCGTCAAGGCCGGAGGTCATCTGTAGGGCAGCGATGCGCATGGTAGGTCGAGTGGCTGGGGGTTTTGTTTTTTGTGGTCTGAGCAGGCCCGGCACAGGGCGGCAGGCTGCATTCGTTGGATTTTAAAGGCTATTCAGAAGTCGCATTCCTCTGCGTCTGCGAGCGGGCGCGGCGGTCAACCTTGCTGATCACCGGGTCGTCCATCGGCCCCTTCACCTCGTAGAGGGTCGAGAGGAGGCTCGAGATCTGGTCCTTGAGGAGCCACTGTGCGATGAGCGTGCCGATGCCGACCGCCGGGTTGGCGATGGCGAGCGCGAGCGAGGCGCCCTCGGCGTTGATGCTCGGAAGCACGAGCGCCTCGAGGTCGATCAGACTGTTGACGAGGTCCACGTCGCCGTCGATCACCACCGCCGCGGAGCTGCCGACGAAGGTCGAGCGCTTCACCCGCACGATGCCGTTCTCGATCGCGCAGTCGGTCGTGAAGGAGTCGAAGAAGAAGCCCTTGGCGACGACGTCGCGGAAGTCAAGCGTGAGGCGCCTCAGGAGGTGCTGCATCGAAAGGAGCGAGAGCAGGCGCCCCGCGCCCGGCTCGACCTGCAGGATCTGTCCGGCGCCGGCGTTCGCAATCATCGATCCGGAGAGCGTGGCGAGATTGAAGGCCGAGGGACGGCCCGCCCACGAGAAGTTCACCGACATCGTGCCCGGCGCGTTGTGCAGGGCGTCGCGCACGCCGAGGCTCGTGAGCATCTCGCCCGCGTCGCGCACGTCGACGTTACCTGTGAGCGATGTAATTCCGGCCGGATCCTTCGCGGTTCTCCTCCAGCTGCCGGTGCCCGTGACCGTCGCTCCCTTGTTGCGGATCGTGAGCTTCGAGAGGTTCCAGCCCGCGGCGCCGTCCTTCTCGGTGCGGTTCGCCGCGACGGCCTCGACGCGGCCGATCGCGCGAGCGCCCACGTGGAGATCCTCGATCGTGACGTCGAGGTCGGGGAAGAGCGGGAGGGTGTTGAGCGTCCCGAGGAGGCCGGAGGCGCCGGTCTCGGCCTCGGCTGAGGCGTTCTCCGCGGCGGGTTTCACGGCGGTGTCCGTTTCCTTTTCCTCGTCGGCGGGGATCGCGAGACGGCGCAGTTTCGCGGTGAGCTTCGCCGGGCGGCTGCCGACGTGGTCGAGCCAGGTGACGGATCCGGCGGCGAGTCCGCCCTCGGCCGTGGCGGTCCACCCGGTCGGGGTGCGGCGCCAGAGGGCGTCGATGCCGCCCACGGGGCTGCCCTCCCACGAGACCGCCTTGGAGTAGATCTCCGCACGGGTGAACGCGGCGCGCTTCGGCCCTGCTGCGGATGTCCCCGTGCCGTCCGAGGGGTCGGCCAGGGCGCCTGCGAACTCCATGCCGCCGAGGATCTCGCTCCAGCGCGAGAGGTCGAGCGTGTCGGAGCGCACGGCGAGCTCGATGCCGCTCTTCACGGAACGGCGCTCCGCGCCCGCGCCGATGAAGCCGCGGGTGAGGACGTTCTTCTCCCAGCCGAGGTCAAGCGTGAACAGGGGGCTCGCGGTGATGGCGAGCGAGGTCGTCCCTCCGCCGATCTCAAGCGCCACGCGGGCGGGAATGCGGGCCGAGGCGGTCTTCGCGAGCGGCTCGGGAAGCGCCGAGGTGAGGCCCGCGAGCGAACTCGTCGCGGTGATGCGCAGCGGGGCGCCCCCGGAGAGGGGGATCTGCGCCTCGGCGCTCACGCTCGCCGTGCCGGTCACGTGCCTGAGGAGCGGGTCGAGCTCGGGGAGTCCCGTGAGGGTGCGCAGGTCCGCGGCGGACGCGGAGGCGTCGATGTCGATGATCGTGCGGTTGTTCTTCGTCGAGACGGCGGCCGTGACCGGGCCCGCGGCGGTGCTGCCCGTGAAGTTTCTCGGGCTCGAGATGCCCTTCGAGCTCACGGAGAGGGAGCCCGAGAGCCCGCGGATCTCGGGAAGGATCGGCAGGTACCGGAAGGTGCCGTTCGTCACCGAGGCGTTCACCGCGTAATAGGGCGTGTGACCCTCGTCGAGCGGGATGTTGAGCGAGAGATGCGCCTCGACGGCTCCCGACGCCTTCGACTCGGCAAAGGGCGTCCCGATCAGGTTCGCGAGGAAGGGCGTGCGGGTGAGGTAGCCGAGCCCCTCGGAGAGGTCGCCTCTGATGTCGCCCTCGACGGTGAGGACAGGGGGTTCGCCGAAGAAGGAGGGAATCTCGACCTTGACGTTCGAGGCGGAGAGCTTCCCGCACTCGCCCGAGTCGCCGATGATCGTCATGCGGTCGCCCTCGAAGATCATGCGGCCGCGGATGTTCGTGAGGACGGGGAACTGTTCGCCGCGGGCCCAGGATTTTCCGGAGCGCCTGCCCGAGGGGAAGATGTCCATCGAGCCGCGTTCCACCTCGCCGGTGATCCGGAAGAGGCCCTTGCCCGCGTCCTCGCCCACCCAGGGGTAGCGCGCGAGTTCGCCGCGCACGACGTACTCGCCCTTCGAGGCGCGCCCGGAGATGACGGACTGCACGACATAGTCGAGCGCCGCGTCGCCGATCACGTTCGGAAGGTACTTGTGGACCGCGGCGCCGTTGGCGCGCTCGAGCGTCCCGTGGATGTCGAGCGTTCCGGGGCCGCCCGTGGCGGTCCAGCTGCCCTCGCCCGTGGCGTGGCCGTCCTCGTTCTGCACGACGATCTGCTGGAAGTCGATGCGCACCTGGGGATCGAGCGTGACGGTCACGAGGCCGGTGAGCTTCGAGAGGTCGAGCTTCGGATCGCGGAAGATGCCGGGGAAGTAGAGCGCGCCGTAGTGCGTGGCGAGCTCGACGTCGATCTCTCCCGTGGTGCGGGTGCGCACGGTGCCCGAGATGTTGCGGAAGCCCGGCAGCCCGTCCGTGCCCGCCGTGAGGGAGAGCCCGGTGAAGTGTCCGGAGACGCGCCAGTTCGAGGGAACCTCGAAGTCGTCCTTCACGGTGGCCGAGACATTGCGCAGCGTTCCGGAGATGGTTTTCTCCGTGAGGAACTTCACGGCGCCGGGCGGGATCGGCAGCGACGTGGCGATTCGCGAGAGCGTGCCGATGGAGACCTGGGAGGCGCCGAAGGTGCATTCGTTGAGCTCACCCGTGTCGTCGCGGGTGCAGTCGGCCGAAAGCTCGGCCGGGCCGAAGCGGCCCGCGCGGAAGGTGCGGAAAGTGAAGTTATGCGCGTGGAAGCTCGTCTCGCGGCCGTTGTCCGTGTATTCGAAGCGCCCGGAGAGCTCGGGGAGCCGGAGCGGCTGAAGGTTCTCCCAGAAGAGCGCGTTCACGTCGGCGAGCCGGATGCCGCTCGTGAGCGAGGTGATGCGGCCCGAGTCGAATCTGGCCCAGAGACGCGCGGCGCCGCGGCCCTTGCTCATGAAGCGGCCGAGTCCCGCGCGGGAGAGGAGCCTCGCGTAGTCGATGGCCTCGAGGTTCGCGTACGCCTCGCCGCGCCAGGTGAGCGGGTCGTCGTTGCGCGTGAAGAGGTGCTTTTCGACGCGCGCCCTCAGGTCGAAGGTCTTGGCCTCGCCGTCGACGACCACGGAGCCCGAGACCGCCGCCCGGTAGTCGAGGAGCCGCTGCTCGAAGGCGACGTTGACGCCCTCGAGCGAGACGGGCTGCGGGTTCTCCACGCGCTCGTCGATGTAGCGGATGGTGCCGTTCTTCAGATGCACCCGGCCCTGGGCGAGAAGCCAGGCCGTGACGGGCTGTTGCGCGGGCGAGGACTTTCTGTCCTTCCCGTCTTTTTCAACGGCGGCTGCGGCGGCCGCGGAGACCGGGTCGACAGAGGCCATGCTGACAGTGAGGCCGGCGATGTCATAGGTCGATTCATCCGTGCGGCGGATCGTGAGCGTCGGGTCCGAGATGACGAGCGAGTGGAACCTGAGCGACAGGTGCCAGAGAGACGACCAGGCGAACTCGGCCTGTATCTCGGGGAGCCTCAGCGCGACGGGGCCGCCCGGGCGAGCAAGCGAGACGTCGCGCAGCGTGAGCACCGGGCGCAGCAGCGTGAAGCCCGCGTCCATGTGCTCGGCGCGGATGTCGATGCCCGTGGCCTGGGAGAGCAGCTGCTCGTAATCGTCGAGGTGCTTCTCGAGCTCCACCGTGACCACCCAGCGCGACAGGATGATGAGCGCGCCGGCGACGAAATAGAGGATGAGCAGAATCTTCCCGACGAAGCGGAGCGCGCAAAGGGCTCCCGAGAAGCGCCCGGGGGCATCGTTCTCTGTTGTTCGGCGGGAGGTGGTCACGGTTTCGACGGTCGGTGAGTCGAGGAAAAAACGAGTTCGGGGAAGGGCCAGGGGCCACGTATTTCTCCAACAGTGAACGTTAGCACGCGGCCGCTGTAAGGAAGAAACAGGTAAATGAAACCTAAAATGACACCAAACCGTCCGCGGACCCGCCAGTCTTCAGACGAAACAGGAAAATAACGGGTCACCGGGAGCGGAAATAGCGGACCGCGCTTTCCGCCGGACTACCCCGGAAAAGGGACTCGACCCCGGACGAAACAGCAACAAAGGAAGGAGAACCCCCTCATGCCCAAGCCCACGCTTGCCGAGACCGCACGCCTCTCCATATTCGCGGCGCGCTCGTTGAAGGCGATGCTCCCGATGGGAACCGACGAGGAGCGCGAGGCCGCGTTCGAGAAGCTCGCCGAGGCGCCCTGGACGCGCGAGCGCATCCGCGGCGAGCTCGCCCCCATCACCGACAGCACGGTGCTCGGCATGCGGCTGAGGACGCTCAGGCGCGAGCTGATGCTCACGCTCATCGGTCGCAACGCCTCGGGACTCTGCGAGTACCCGGAGGTGGTGACCACGATGACGGAGTTCGCCGAGGAGGCGGTCCGCGCCGTCGTCCGCGTGCATTCCCGGGAGCTCTCCGAGCGGCTCGGCGTGCCGATGAGCCCCGAGGGCGTGCCGCAGGATCTGCTCGTGGTCGGCATGGGCAAGCTCGGCGGCCGCGAACTCAATGTCTCCTCGGACATCGACCTCATCTTCCTCTTTGACGAGGACGGCGAGACGAAGCCGACGCCGGAGTTCCCGAACGCCCGCCGTTCGGTGACGAACGACGAGTACTACGCGCGCCTCGCGCGCCGCATCATCCCGGCGTTGAACGACACCGAGGGCGCGGGCTTCGTCTTCCGCGTCGACATGAGGCTCAGGCCCAACGGCGACTCGGGGCCGATCGCCTGCTCCTCGGGCATGCTCGAGGAGTACCTCTACAGCCAGGGCCGTGACTGGGAGCGCTTCGCGTGGCTGAAGGGCCGCATCGTGAGCGAGCCCGTCTTCACGACGCCGGAGGTGTTCGCCGCCCAGGGCGAGACCATCCGCTCGCTCGTCCGTCCGTTTGTCTTCCGCAAGTACCTCGACTTCAGCGCGATCAGTTCCCTCACGAAGCTCCACGAGATCATCCGCGCCGAGACGGACCGCCGGGAGCTCGCCCGTGCGCGCGAGGGCTGCAACGTGAAGCTCGGCCGCGGCGGCATCCGCGAGATCGAGTTCATCACGCAGACGCTGCAGGTGATCCGCGGCGGTCACGAACCGAAGCTCCGCGGCCGCTCCACGCTCAAGATGCTCGATCAGCTCGCCAAGGGCGGGGCGATCGAGGCCGCGACCGCGGCGAAGCTCGCCGAATCCTATGTGTGGCTGCGCGACGTCGAGCATGCGCTGCAGTACGTCGACGACCAGCAGACGCAGTGGCTGCCACGCGAGGGCGAGACGCTCGAGCGCGCGGCCGGTCTCCTCGGCCTCGCTCCCGCCGAGCTCTGGGAGCGCATCGAGGCGACGCGCGACTTCGTCGCGAAGTCCTTCGACAGCATCTTTCAGATCAATTCGGCGAAGTCCGAGGCGGCCGATCTCGACATCTGGCCCGTGGGCTGGTCGGACGGCGCGCCGCGCGCCGTCGAGCTTTTGGACGAGATGCTCCGCGGCATCGGCTACGGCGACGGCGCCGACGAGCTCGCCCGCCGCATCGTCTCGCTCGTGAACGGCCGGCGGGCCTCCGCGCTCTCCGAGGAGGCAAGGACGCGCCTCGTGAGGCTCGTGCAGTTCGTCGTCGAGAAGTGCCCCGAGTGGATCGAGAAGTCCGGCGTGCGCGTGATCTCGGCCGACGAGGAGCTCTCGCGCTATCTGCAGCTCCTCGAGGCCATCGCCGGGCGATCGACCTACGCGGCGCTTCTTTACCAGTACCCGAGCGCGGCGGCGCGCGTGGGGCGCGTGCTCGCCGCGAGCCGCTGGAGCGCGGACTATGTCGTCCGCCACCCGATCGTGCTCGACGAGCTCGTCGACGAGCGCATCTCGGAGATGAGTGACTTCACGCCGGTCGACTGGAGCGGATGGCGCGAGGATCTGCGCGCGGCGCTCCTCTCCGCGGACGGCGACCAGGAGCGGCAGATGAACTGCCTGCGCGACGCGCACCACGGCGCGGTCTTTCGCCTCCTGATCGCCGACCTCGACGGCCGGTTCTCGGTCGAGCGCC
>NZ_JAUNSF010000003.1:31487-78281 GCF_030539355.1 Sutterella sp. | reverse complement strand
GCGGTCTTTCGCCTCCTGATCGCCGACCTCGACGGCCGGTTCTCGGTCGAGCGCCTCGCCGACCACCTCTCGGCGCTCGCCGACGCGGTGATCGCCGAGATCCTCGATCTCTCGTGGCACAGCCTCGGCAAGCGCGCCGAGGAGCCGCCGAAGTTCGCGGTGGTGGGCTACGGCAAGCTCGGCGGCAAGGAGCTCGGCTACCAGAGCGACCTTGATCTCGTCTTCCTCTACGACGACCCGGCCGACGACGCCGATCCGGTCTACAGCCGCCTCGTGCGCCGCATGATCAGCGCGCTCACGATCCAGACCTCCTCGGGCAAGCTCTTTGACGTGGATCTGCGTCTGCGCCCGAACGGCGAGAACGGCCTCGCGGTCTGCTCGTTCGACATGTTCTCGCGCTACCAGAGGAACATTGACGGCAACGGCGCCTGGCTCTGGGAGCATCAGGCCCTCACGCGCGCGCGCTTCATCGCGGGCGACCCGGATCTCGGGCGGCGCTTCGAAGCGGAGCGCGAGTCGATCCTGCGCGAGGTCCGCGACCGCGACGAGCTCGCGAAGGCCGTGTCCGAGATGCGCGCGAAGATGCTTGACGGCCACCCCAACAAGAGCGGGGACTTCGACCTCAAGCACGACCGCGGCGGCATGGTGGACGTGGAGTTCCTCGTGCAGTACTGCGTGCTCGGGCTCTCCGCGGAGCATCCGGAGCTCGTCAACAACTTCGGCAACATCCTGCTCCTTGAGATGCTCGCGAGAATCGGCGTCTTTGACGAGGAACTCGCCCGCGAGGCCGTGCTCGCCTACCGCCGCTACCGCGCGCTGCAGCACGAGATCCGCCTGAACGCCGGCGAGAGCGTCCCGGCGCGCGTGCCCGTGAGCATGGTCGAGCACGAGCGCGAGGTCGTGCGCCGTCTCTGGCGCACGGTCTTCGGCAACGACGGACCTGAACGCGCCTGAGCCGTTAGGCTGATGCGAAGGGAGGGCGGCGCGCCATAGAATCAGAGACCTCAGCAAAGAAATTTTTCGCGGAGGTCTTTGAAAGCGTCATGCCGCTCTCTCATTCCGAATATCACGCTCCCTCGTGGTGCCCGGGCGGGCATCTGCAGACGGTCATCCCGGCGCGCATCACGGAGCGCCCGAAGGTGACCTACCGGCGCGAGATCGTCGGGATGCCCGACGGTGACATCGTCGCCTGGGACTGGGTGACGCCCGAGCCGACGGACCCGAAGGCGCCCGTGCTCGTGCATTTCCACGGACTCGAGGGCGCGAGCGACAGCCACTATGCCGAGGCGCTCATGGATAGTTGCGTGAAGCGCGGCTGGAGGGGCGTGGTCGCGCACTTCCGCACCTGCGGGGGGCTGATGAATCTGAAGCCCCGCGCCTACTTCGCGGGCGACACGGGCGACGCGAGCTGGGTGCTCGAAACGGTGGCGAAGCGCTACCCCGACGCGCCCCGCTACGCCGTGGGCGTGAGCCTCGGCGGCAACCAGCTCACGAAGTGCATGGGCGACCTCGGGACCGAGGCGCAGCACCTCGTCGACGCCGCCGTCTCGATCTGCGCCCCGATCGATCTCGTCACCGGCAGTGAGCGCATGAGCAAGGGCGTCAACACGCTCTACGCGGACATGTTCCTCAAGACCCTCAAGGAGAAGCTGATCGAGAAGGCGAAGCAATGGCCCGATCTCTTCGACATCGAGCAGGTGAAGCGCTGCCAGACCCTGTATGATTTCGACGATATCTACACGGCGCCGGTCCATGGCTACAAGGGAGCGATGGAGTACTGGCAGAAGTGCTCGGCCAAGCAGGTCCTTCCCGGGATCCGCGTGCCGTTTCTCCTTCTGAACGCCTGCAACGACCCGTTCTATCCCGGCTGGGCCCTGCCCGGCGAGAGCGAGATGAGCGCGTCGGTGATCGGCGAGTTCCCGAGGGAGGGCGGACACGTGGGCTTCCCCGAGGGCGCGCGCTTTCCCGGGGACCTGAATTACCTCCCGCGTCGTGTGATGCGATTCTTCGACACCGGCAGCTGAACCGTCTGCTTTGAGCGTGCGCCTTTTCCCCGGGGGGGAAGGGCGCCGCAGGGTGTCTTCCTTCATTTCCTTTTTGAGCGGACGCGCCGGATATCCGCCGGAGCGGCGTCCCCAAGGAGCGCACCATGGCCCTGAGCCGTCTCATCCCGTCCGAGCGCACCTCGCAGCTCGGTCTCGTCACTCTTCTGCTCTTCATCCTCACCATTCCGCTCGGAAACTGGGTGGTGATGAACGTGGGTCTCGTCTGCGACCCGAACGGCCCCTGCCTGATTCCCGTCTGGCCCGGCGTCTGGTCGCCCTCGGCCGTGATGCTCGCCGGTCTCGCGCTCGTGCTGCGCGACGCCGTGCAGAACCTGCTCGGCAACCGCGCCGCCGTCTGGGCGATCCTCGCCGGCACGGCGCTCTCGGCCGTTCTCGCCGAACCCTCGATCGTGATCGGCTCCGCGGCGGCGTTCCTCTTCTCCGAACTCGCCGACTTCGCGGTCTACACCCCGATGAGAAAGCGCTGGCCCTCGTCCGCGGTGATCCTCTCGGGCCTCGTCGGCAGCGCCGTCGACAGCGCGATCTTCCTTTCGCTCGCCTTCGGTTCGCTCGACTACCTCTTCGGACAGGTGCTCGGCAAGTTCTGGATGAGCCTCCTCGGCGGCGCCGTTCTCTGGTGGTTCCGCCACCGCCGCACGGCCCCGGCCGAGACGCACGCGGCCGGTCTTTCGTGACACTTCTCCCCGATCGGCGCCCTGAAGAAAAGCGGCGCTTAAGATGAGGGAGTCAGAATGAGCTCTGCAGTCTGTGTACCCCAAAGGGAACACACAGGCGCAGAGCTCATTTTTTATATCCCTCAATCTGATCGCCATGTCAGCCACCCGCGAGACCCCGGACGCTCCGCGCGCCGCAATTCTCCTGATCAACACCGGCTCCCCGGCCGCGCCCGAGGCGGGCGCGGTGCGCGAGTACCTCGCCGAGTTTCTCTCCGACACCCGCGTGATCGAGCTGCCGAAGTGGAAGTGGTGGCCCATCCTGCACGGCATCATCCTGCGCGTCCGGCCCGCGAAGTCCGCCGAGCGCTACCGCGGCGTCTGGCTTCCCGAGGGCTCGCCCCTCATCGTCCACACGGAGCGCACGGCCGCGAGGCTGCAGGCCGCGATGGACGAGCGCACGGGCGGCGCGGTGCGCGTCGCCTGGGCGATGCGCTACGGACGGCCCGCCGCGGACGAGGTCTTCCGCGGGCTTGTCGACTCCGGCATCGAGCGCGTCCTCGTGATGCCGCTCTTCGCGCAGTACGCCGCGCAGACCTCCGCGGCCTGCCTTGACCGGATCTTCGAGACCGCGCTCACGATGAGGAGCGTCCCGGCGATCCGCACGGTGCGCGACTATCACCTCGACGAGGGCTACATCGGCGCGCTCGTCGAGCATCTCCGGAACTTCTGGGCGCGCGAGGGCGACCCGCGTGCGACGGGCGGCCGGCTCGTCATGAGCTTCCACGGCATCCCGGCGAAGAGCTCGGAGCTCGGCGACGTCTACGAGCGCCACTGCCACGAGACCGCCGCGCGGCTCGCCGAGCGCCTCATGCTCGCCGAGGACGAGTGGTCGGTGTGCTTCCAGAGCCGCTTCGGCCGCGACGAGTGGCTGCAGCCCTATACGCTGCCCTTCGTCGAGGGGCTCGGCCGCGAGGGCGTCGCTCGCGTCGACGTCATCTGCCCGGGCTTCGCCGCGGACTGCCTCGAGACGATCGAGGAGATCGGCGACGAACTGAAGCGCGCCTATCTCACGGCGAACCCCACGGGAACCTTCAAGTACATTCCCGCGCTCAACGCGACCGACGAGGCGATCCGGGCCTACACGGAGATCGCCATGAGGGAACTCTCGGGCTGGGTCTCCGGGAAGGCTTGAAATTCCGGCCTGCCGTCCCCATATAGAAGGCAAGTGAATCAATGGCGGCTCCGCCGGGCCCTTCCGGGGCGCGGACCGCAACGACAGGACTGGAACAAGAATGACTGAAGCTCAGAACCCCTCTGAAGAGAAGAAGGCGAACGAAGAAGGCTGCTGCTGCGGCGAAGGCGGCTGCGGCTGCCAGCATGGCGAGGCCGCTCCCGAGACGGCCGAGGCCGGCTGCTGCTGCGGGAAGGAATCCTGCGAGTGCGGCGCCGAGGCCCCCGAGGCTGAGAAGGCCCCGACGGTCGAGGAACTGCAGGCCCAGCTCAAGCTCTCCGAGGCGAAGGTTCTCGAGCACTATGACCTCTACGTCCGTGCGATGGCCGAGGTGGAGAACACCCGCCGCCGCTCGACCGAGGAGCTCGTGAAGGCCCGCAAGTTCGCGATCGAGAAGTTCGCCGAGAACCTGCTCCCCGTGGTCGACAGCCTCGAGAAGGCGCTCGAGGCCACCAAGGACGAGCCCGCCAGCCCCGTGCGCGAGGGCATGGAGGCCACGTACCGCCAGCTCATCCACGCGCTCGACGTCTCCGACATGAAGCCGATCGACCCGAAGGGCCAGGCCTTTGACCCGCATCAGCACCAGGCCATCATGATGGTCCCGGCGCCCGAGGGCCAGAAGGCCGGCGAGGTCGTGCAGGTCTTCCAGCGCGGCTGGAGCATCGCCGGCCGCGTGCTCCGCCCGGCCATGGTGAGCGTCGCGCAGTAATCCGTCCGCGCATACATATATAGAAGAGGAAGCCCTGGTCTGAAAGAGGCCGGGGCTTCGTCTTTCCGGCGGGCGGGAAAGCGCCCGCCGGGAGCGGAACTGCAGAAAGTGCAAAAAAGTTTTTCCCCGGCCCCTTGAAAAAAAGCGGGGCGGCCCCATATAGAGATTAAAGACGAAACGGACCGGCTCCGCGAGGTGACCGGGCCCCGAGATTCGGAAGCCGCCGCGGGCCTGAACAGGCTGACAGACGAAGAGGCTTCCGGGACAGATTTCTAAAAACACGCCGCATGCCGCCGGCACCGGAGAAGGATTCCGGATGAGGAAAGGCGCGGCGGAATCACTTGCAACAGGAACCACGAAACATGGCAAAGATCATCGGCATTGACCTTGGTACGACGAACTCCGCGGTCGCCATCATGGAAGGCGATCACGTCAAGGTCATCGAGAACAGCGAAGGCGCCCGCACCACGCCCTCGATCGTTGCGTACATGGACAAGGGCGAGATTCTCGTCGGCGCCCCCGCGAAGCGTCAGGCCGTCACGAACCCGAAGAACACGCTCTTCGCCGTGAAGCGCCTCATCGGCCGCCGCTTTGACGACGCCGAGGTCCAGAAGGACATCTCGCTCGCTCCGTTCAGCATCGTGCGCGCCGACAACGGCGACGCCTGGGTTGAGGTCTCCGGCAACAAGCTCGCTCCGCAGCAGGTCTCCGCTGAGATTCTCCGCAAGATGAAGAAGACCGCCGAGGACTACCTCGGTGAGACGGTCACCGAGGCCGTCATCACGGTTCCGGCCTACTTCAATGACTCGCAGCGCCAGGCCACGAAGGACGCCGGCCGCATCGCCGGTCTCGAGGTGAAGCGCATCATCAACGAGCCGACCGCGGCCGCCCTCGCCTTCGGCATGGACAAGGCCGGCACGGCCGACCGCAAGATCGCCGTGTATGACCTCGGCGGCGGCACGTTCGATATCTCGATCATCGACATCGCGAACATCGACGGCGACAAGCAGTTCGAGGTTCTCTCGACCAACGGCGACACGTTCCTCGGCGGCGAGGACTTCGACCAGCGCCTCGTCGACTACATCATCACCGAGTTCCGCAAGGACACCGGCGCCGACCTCTCGAAGGACGTCCTCGCCCTGCAGCGTCTGAAGGACGCCGCCGAGAAGGCGAAGATCGAGCTCTCGAGCCGTCAGGAAACCGAGATCAACCTGCCCTACATCACCGCTGACGCCACCGGCCCGAAGCACCTGAACCTCAGCATCACCCGCGCGAAGTTCGAGAGCCTCGTCGAGGACCTCGTCCAGCGCACGATCGAGCCGGTCGCCAAGGCCCTGCGTGACGCCAAGGCCTCGAAGTCCGACATCACCGACGTGATCCTCGTGGGCGGCATGACCCGCATGCCGCGCGTCCAGGAAGTCGTCCGCGAGTACTTCGGCAAGGATCCCCGCAAGGACGTCAACCCGGACGAGGCCGTCGCCATCGGCGCCGCCATCCAGGGCTCGGTCCTCACGGGCGAGCGCCGCGACGTGCTGCTCCTTGACGTGACCCCGCTCACGCTCGGCATCGAGACCTTGGGCGGCGTGATGACCGCGATGATCAAGCGCAACACCACGATCCCGACCAAGCACGCCCAGGTCTTCTCGACCGCGGAGGACAACCAGCCCGCCGTGACGATCAAGGTCTATCAGGGTGAGCACGAGATGGCCGCCTCGAACAAGCTCCTCGGCGAGTTCAACCTCGAGGGCATCCCGCCGTCTCCGCGCGGCCTGCCGCAGATCGAGGTCGCGTTCGACATCGACGCCAACGGCATCCTGCACGTCTCCGCGAAGGACAAGGCCACGGGCAAGGAAAACAACATCACCATCAAGGCGAGCTCCGGCCTCTCCGAGGACGAGATCCAGCGCATGGTGAGCGACGCCGAGGCGAACAAGGAAGAGGATCACCGCCGCTTCGAGCTCGCCCAGGCCCGCAACCAGGCCGACGCCGCGATCAGCCAGGTTCAGAAGAGCCTGAAGGATCTCGGCGACAAGGTTGAGAGCTCCGACCGCGCCGCCTGCGAGGACGCGATCAAGGACGTTCAGGAGAAGGTCAAGGGCGAGGACAAGGCCGCCATTGAGAAGTCCGTCGAGCGTCTGATGACCGCCGCCCAGAAGATCGGCGAGAAGATGAACAAGGCCGCCCAGCAGGCCCAGGCCGCCCAGCAGCAACAGCAGGGCGCCGACGCCGGCAAGAAGGACGACGACGTCGTTGACGCCGACTTCACGGACATGAAGAAGTAATTCTTCGGCGGGTTCTCCCTGCGGAACCCGCCGGCCCCCTCGGATGAAGGGGCCGGAGAAGGGCGAGGCAGGGCCGGAAAACTCTGGAAGGGTCGGCGGGAAAACCTGCCGGCCCTTTCTTCGGATTCAGATTTTGCCGTCCCTCCGGCGGGGCCAGCAGGCCCCGGCAGCGAGGAGGGCACCGATCAAACGGAAGCGCGATGGCTGAAGAAAATTATTACGAGGTGCTCGGCGTAGAGCGCGGCGCCTCCCAGGACGACATCAAGAAGGCCTACCGCCGCCTGGCCATGAAGTATCACCCGGACCGCAATCCCGGTGACAAGGCGGCCGAGGAGAAGTTCAAGCAGATCGGCGAGGCGTATGCCGTGCTCTCCGACGAGCAGAAGCGTGCGGCCTACGACCGCTTCGGCAAGGCCGGCGTGGATCCCAACGGCCAGGGCGGTTTCGGCGGCTTCGGCAACCAGGGCGACTTCCAGAGCGCCTTCGGCGACATCTTCGCCGACCTCTTCGGCGGCGGCCGCGGCCGCAGCTCCGCGGGCCCGTCGGGTCCGCAGGCGATGCGCGGCAACGACGTGAGCTATTCCCTTGAGGTGAGCTTCGAGGACGCCGCCCACGGCCGCAAGATGGACATCCGCGTGCCCACCTGGGAGGAGTGCTCGAACTGCCACGGCTCGGGCTGCCGCCCGGGCACGAAGAAGAAGACCTGCCCGACCTGCAACGGCGCGGGCGTCGTGCGCATGAGCAACGGCCTCTTCCAGGTCCAGCAGACGTGCCCGAACTGCCACGGCACGGGCGAGGTGATCGCCGATCCCTGCCCCGAGTGCGGCGGCACGGGCCACAAGCGCTCCGCGACGGTGCTGCAGGTCAACATCCCCGCGGGCATCAACGACGGCCAGCGCATCCGCATGGCCGGCAAGGGCGAGCCCGGTGTGAACGGCGGCCCGGCGGGCGACCTCTTTGTCGAGATCCGCGTCCGTCCGAGCAAGATCTTCGAGCGCGACGGCGACAACCTGCACATGGAGCTCCCGGTCTCCTTCACGACCGCGGCCCTCGGCGGCGAAGTCGTGGTCCCGACGCTCGATGGCGAGAGCCGCATCACGCTCCCCGAGGGAACGCAGAACGGCAAGACCTTCCGCCTGCGCGGCAAGGGCATCTCGAACCTGCGCACCCACCAGCCGGGCGACCTCTACCTCCACATCGTGGTCGAGACCCCGGTGAACCTCTCGTCGAAGCAGAAGCAGATGCTGCGTGACTTCGAGGCGTCGCTCAAGGAGGGCGGCGAGAAGCACAATCCGCAGACGAAGAGTTTCTTCGACAACGTGAAGTCCTTCTTCAAGGGGGACTGACACGGCCCCGGGGCCCCGTGAGGGGCCCGGGTTCCGGACAAAAGTGAAGCCCGCATGTCGTTCTCCGGCACGCGGGCTTTTACTTTTGGCTGCGGGGAGCCCGGGCGGGCTCCCCTTCCAGGCGGGGCGTCAGGCCTTCGCCGCGGGTTCGGCCTCGACGGGCTTCGGGGTCTCCTCCTCGTCGCGCCGTTTGCGGCGGCGGGCGAACCAGGTGAAGAAGACCGGAACGAAGATCGTCGAGATGAAGGTCGCGGCGAGCATGCCGCCGAAGACGCCCGTGCCCATCGAGTGGCGGGCCGCGGCGCCCGCGCCCGTGGCGGCGAGCATCGGCGAGACGCCGAGCACGAAGGCGAGCGAGGTCATCAGGATCGGGCGGAAGCGCAGGCCCGCCGCTTCAATGGCGGCCTCGAAGGGGCCCATGCCCTCCTCCATCTTCATCGCCGCGAACTCGACGATCAGAATGGCGTTCTTCGCCGTGAGACCGATGAGCACGAGCAGACCGATCTGGAAGTAGATGTCGTTGCCCGTGCCGCGCAGATACACGGCGACGATGGCGCCGAGGAAGGCGTACGGAACGGCGAGCACGACGGCCACCGGGAGCGACCAGCGCTCGTAGAGCGCGGCAAGGATGAGGAACATCACGAGGATGCCGAAGGCGAAGGCCGTCGTCGAGGAGGCGCCGATGCGCTTCTCGTGGAAGGCCTGGCCCGTCCACTCGACCTGGTAGCCGGGCGGCAGGAACTCGCGGGCCGTCTCCTCGACGATCGCGATCGCCTCGCCCGAGCTCACGCCCTGGGCGGCCGCGCCCATGATGGCCGCGCCGAGGTAGCCGTTCATGCGGCCGAGCGACTGTGCACCCGAGACGCGCTCCGTGGTGACGAGCGTCGAGAGCGGGATCATCTCGCCCGAGGAGGACCGCACGCTCGCGCGGCCGATGTCAGAGGGGAGCGCGCGGAACTGCGCGTCCGCCTGCATCACGACGCGGTAGGTCTTGCCGTTGCGCGTGAAGTCGTTGACGTAGTTGCTGCCCATCATCGCCGAGATGGTGTCGTAGATGTCGGCGACGTCCACGCCGAGGGCGTAGGCGCGGTCGCGGTCAACGATAACCTGCAGCTGCGGGCTGTCGGCGTTGTGCGAGCTCCTGAGGCCCGTGATCTCCGGACGCTTGCCGAGTTCCTCGAGGAACGCGTCGGTCACTTCCTGAAGCACGAGCGGGTTGTCCGAGCCGTGGGCGGTGATGTAGCCCGAGAAGCCGTTCGAGCTGCCGAGGCCCGGGATCGGGGCGGGTAGCACCGCGGTGCCGCGCAGGTCAGGGCTTTCGCGGAGCCACTTGAGCAGCGTCTGCTGGTAGTCCTGGGCGCTCATCGTGCGCTCGTCCCAGTGGGCGAGCTGCATGATGTAGGTGGCGGAGTTCGCGCGGACGTCGCCCGTCAGGGTGTCATAGCCCATCATGGTGACGACGTTGTTCATGCCGGGAAGGGCCTTGATGCGCTTCAGCATCTCGGCGCCAGCCTCCTCGGTGCGCGGGAAGGCCGTGCCTTCGGTCAGCTGCATCGCCATGCGAACGATGCCCTGGTCCTCGCGCGGGATGAAGGAGGTCGGCGTGATGCGCAGCATCTGCCAGCAGCCGACGCAGGTGAGGGCGAGGAGCGTGGCCGAGAGCAAGCGGTGCCGGAGCGCGAACTTCACGACCTGCAGGAAGAGGACGGTGAAGCTCGCGAGTCCCTTGTTGAACCAGCGGAAGGGGGCGGCCGGCTCCTTCTCGTGGGGCTTGAGGATGATCGCGCAGAGCGCCGGGGTGAGCGTGAGCGCGACGAAGCCCGAGATCGCGACCGAGGTCGCGACCGTCACGGCGAACTGCCGGTAGAGCTCGCCCGCGATGCCGCCGAGGAACGCGACCGGGATGAAGACCGCGGAGAGCACGAGCACGATGGCCACGAGGGCGCCCGAGACCTCGTTCATCGCCTTGATGGCGGCGTTGAAGGGCGAGAGGTGTTCGGTGCGCATCAGGCGCTCGATGTTCTCGAGCACCACGATCGCGTCATCGACCACGATGCCGATCGAGAGCGTCATCGCGAAGAGCGTGAGCGTGTTGAGCGAGAAGCCGAAGAGCCAGAGGCCGGCCATGGTGCCGATGAGCGACACCGGGACGGCGAGCATTGGAATGATGGTCGCGCGCCAGCTCTGCAGGAAGACGAAGACGACGATGAGCACGAGCAGGCCCGCCTCGCCGAGCGTGTGGTAGACCTCGTTCAGGGACGCGCCCACGAAGACTGTCGTGTCATTGGTGATGATGTAGTCCATCTTGCCCTGCGGGAACTCGGCGCGGAGTTCCTCGAGGCGCGCCTTCACGGCGGTCGCCGCGGCCATGGAGTTCGCGCCCGTCTGCAGGTAGACGCCGATGTTGACGCCCGGCTGGCCGTTCATGTCGACGCGGAACTCGTAGCTGCGTTTGCCCACCTCGGTGCGGGCGATGTCGCGCAGGCGGATGAGGCCCGTGGCGGAGTCGTCCTTGACGATGATCGAGCCGAACTCCTCGGGAGTGAGAAGCTGGCCCTTGGTCTTCATGCGGTAGTAGAGCTGCTGCGTGTCAAGCGCGGGAGAGGTGCCGACGGCGCCCACGGCGCGCTGCTTGTTCTGTGACTCGATCGCGTTCTCGACGTCGCTCACGGTGACGCCGAGCTTGGTCATGCGCTCGGGGTCGAGCCAGATGCGCATGGCGCTCTCGACGTTGCCGAAGACGTTCACGTCGCCGATGCCGGGGATGCGCTTGAGTTCATCGACGATGTTGAGGGTCGCATAGTCGGCCATCTCGGTGGCGGGCATCGACTGGTCGGGCGAGTAGAGCGCGACCATCATCAGCTCGTCCTCGCTGCGCTTGCGCACCGTGACGCCCTGATCGCGGACGGTGGAGGGCAGCCGGCGCTCGGCCGTGCGGACGCGGTTGTTGATCTCGAGCATCGCGTCGTTCGGGTCGGTGCCGACCTCGAAGACGCAGATGATCGCCATCACGCCGTTGCTTCGGATGCTCGTCGTGTAGTAGAGCAGACCCTCGATGCCGGAGAGCTGGTCCTCGATCGGCTGAGCGACAGTGCGGGCGATCGTCTCGCTGTCGGCGCCGTCATAGGTCGCCGAGACGCGGACCGAGGGAGGCGTGATGTTGGGGTACTGGGAGAGCGGGAGCACGCGCATCGCCACGAGACCCGCGAGGATGATGATCAGGGAGAGCACCGTCGCGAAGATCGGGCGACGGATGCAGAACTGGCTGAGCATGTCGGGCCCCTATCTCAGTTCGCCTTGCCGGCGGGAGCGTCTTCCGTGGTGACGGCCGAGCCGTTGTGGAGGCGAATCAGGTGACTGGTGATCACGCGGTCGCCGTCCTCAAGTCCGGAGCGGATGACCCAGTCGGCGCCTTCCCAGAGGCCGACCTCGACGGCTTTCGCGACGGCCTTGCCGTCCTTGGCCACATATACAGAATAGGTGCCGTCCGGGAGCTGCTGCACGGCGCGCTGCGGCACGCGCCAGGCGTTGCGGTCCACGGCCGTCATGTAGCGGATGCGCAGGAACTCGCCCGGCAGGATCCCGGCCTCGGCGGGAACCTTCACGCGGACCGTGCGGGTGCCGTTCGAGGAGGAGTAGGTCTGGGCGACGTAGTCAATCTCGGCGGGGATCTCCTCGCCCGAGGAGCGGAAGGCCCGCACACGGGTCTCCTTCGTGAGCTCCGCGCCCGCGAGATCGCGGTCGGAGGGCGCGAAGACCACGCGGATGTCATCGTTCTGGGTGATCGTCGCGAGCACCGAGCTCTGGCTCACCACGACCGTGCCCGGGTTGAAGAGCGCGCGGGAGACATAGCCCGCGACGGGAGCCTTCACCTCGCAGTGACCGAGGCTGATTCGGGCCTCGGCCTCCGCGGCCTTCGCCTGGGCGAGCGCGGCGCGCTTCTGCGTGCGGTCGCTCGCGGCGTCGTCGAGATCCTTGCGGCTGCCTGCGCCTGAATTAAATAGGTTGCGCTGACGCTTCCACTCGCGGTCCGCCTGGGCGAACTCGTCCTCGCTCTGTCTGCGGGTGGCCTCGGCGGCCTCGAGCTGGGCCCTGAGCGTCGAGGGGTCGATCTCGAAGAGCACGTCGCCCGCCTTCACGAGGTCGCCCTCCGCGTAGCGCACCGCAAGAATGCGGCCGCTCGCCTCGGGGATGACGTTGATGCCTGCGCCGGACTCCGCCTGGCCGAGCGTCTCGAGCCAGTGAGCCTCATCGGCGGCCTTGACCACGATTGAGCTGACGGCGAGCGGGGCTCGGGGCGCCGGCGCCGTTTTCTCCTCGGTGCAGCCGCTCAGGACGAGAACGGCCGCGGCGGTGAGGAGCGCGGGAAGTGTCAGGTGGGTCATGTTGTGAGGAATGGAGAGGGTGAACGAACCCCGGGTCCGGGCAGGGGCTTCTGCATTCTGCAGTTGGCACGAAGTGCGCCAGCGTCCAATGTTAGAAGAGGTAACTTAGCGCAGGCAGAGAGTTTACGAATCCTTGCTCTGTAGTCCCCCGGGGATAGGCCTTTAGACGTAGCGGAAGGACTCTCGCAGAGGGGAAATGAAGCGATTGTAGGGGTTAACCCGTATCTCCGAAAGAGTAATTCTTCCGGACTTTTGGCCTGTTGCTCCGGCGGAAAGGCCGTCGGGAACGTAACAGAAGGGGGTGAAGCCCCGGAAAGTGAGTGAGCGTTTACCCTTAGAGAAAAGTAGTTACGAAGGAGGGCTCCCCTTCCCCCTATGGTAGTAATTTCAGTAAAAACAAGTACCTCCGAAGTAGGTCGGAAGGAGGCGAAATGTAAACTCGGGCGGACGGACTTGTAAATTTTTGTACTTAGTCAAAAGTAAGGCACTTTTCTACCCCTTTCTGAGAGGATCCGTAGATAATTGCGGCGTCCTCACTCCAAAGAGAGAAAAGACATGCTCGGATATGATTTTTGGTTACAGCTGGTCATCATCCTGATCTGCTTGTTCTATGGCGCTCGCAAGGGCGGCATGGCGCTTGGCCTGATCGGCGGTATTGGCCTGATGATTCTTGTCTTCGGCTTCCATGTTCCCATGGGCAAGCCGCCGGTCGACGTCATCCTGACGATTCTGGCCGTGGTTTGCGGCTCGGCGTCCCTCCAGACCGCCGGCGGCCTTGACTGCCTGCTGCAGATCGCTGAGAAGCTTCTGCGCAAGCACCCCCGCGCCGTCGTGTACGTCGCTCCGTACCTCTGCTGGTTCCTGACGGTTCTCTGCGGTACGGGTCACGTCGTTTACACGATGCTCCCGATTATTTACGACGTTGCCATCAAGAACAACATCCGTCCGGAGCGCCCGATGGCTGCTTCGACGATCGCTTCCCAGATGGGCGTTATCTGCTCGCCGGCCGCCGTGGCCGCGGTCTCGATGATCGCCCTTCTCGATGGCTATGAAGTCGGCGGCAAGCCCTTCGGCTTCGTCCAGCTGTTCTCGATCGTGATCCCGGCCGCCATCGTCGGTCTGTTCGCTGAAGCGACCTTCTCGTCCTTCCGCGGCAAGGATCTCGACAAGGATCCGGACTTCCAGAAGCTGATCTCCGATCCGGAACAGAAGAAGTACGTCTACGGTGAGAGCACCACCCTCATCGGCAAGGTCTTCCCGAAGACCGCCTGGGCCTCCCTCTGGATCTTCCTCGCCACGATCGCCTTCGTCGCTGCTCTCGGCTCCATGCCTGAGCTCCGCCCGATGGTCGGCAAGAAGGCCCTCGGCATGACCCAGCTCATCCAGATGTCCATGCTGACGGCTGGCGCCCTGATGGTTATCTTCTGCGGCGTCCGCGCCTCGGCCATCTCCAAGGGCTCGGTCTTCCACGCCGGCTGCGTCGCCATCGTTGCGGTGTACGGTGTTGCCTGGATGGCTGACACGATGTTCATGGCCCACCTCGCCGACCTCAAGGTCATCCTCGTTGACCTCGTGAAGGAAGCCCCCTGGACCTACGCTCTCGTGCTGCTCCTCGTCTCGAAGCTCGTGAACTCCCAGGCCGCCGCCGTTGCGACGATCGTCCCGGTCGCCCTGCAGGTCGGTACGCCTCCGGGCCTCGTGGTCGCCTTCTCGTCGGCTTGCTATGGCTACTACATCCTGCCGACCTACCCGTCCGATCTGGCTGCCCTGCAGTTTGACCGCTCCGGTACGACCCACATCGGCCGCTTCGTGATCAACCACTCCTTCATTCTCCCGGGCCTGATCGGTGTTCTCACCGCCACCGCCATGGGTTGGGTGCTTGGTTCGCTCTACGGCTACATCTAAGACACAGACATACATGTGAGGACGCTTGGATGCGAGCCGCCGCCGGTGCGAGGGCCTCTCGGCTGAGCACCGGCAGCGAGTCGGAGAAACTAAACGGGGATCTTCCAAAAGAAGGTCCCCGTTTCTCACCTGCGGCGGAAGAACGCCGTGCATCAGACAGGAACGCCGTCCTGCGGAACTTCGAGCCCGCAGGACGGCGTTTTTGTATTCACGGACAGGCCCCGGCTGTCTCATGACCAGTCAAGTGAGCGAGGCTCCGGCTCTGCGCAGGGGGACACGAAAACGCCGCCCGGGGATGAACCCCGGACGGCGCTCTGAAGGAGGCGGCGCGTGCTGAGACGGATCAGCTGCGGCGCGGATTCGAGGACACGAGCCCGAGCTTCTCGAGCTTCTCGTCGGGAATGCGGTAGTCATGCCCGGCGGCCCAGACCGCGGCCTCGACGCGCGAGCGGAACTTGAGCTTCTTGAGGAGATGCTTCACGTGCACCTTCACCGTGCCGTCCGTGATGTCGAGGAACGTGGCGATCTCGGAGTTGGAGAGGCCGGCCGCGACGCAGCAGAGCACTTCGAACTCGCGCTTCGTGAGAAGCTGCGTGATGTTGTTGTCGACGTCCTCGATGGTGCCCGAGCGCAGATGCTCGGCGAGCGCGGAGGTGATCTTCTCGGAGGCGGCCATGCCGCCCTGGGAGACGATCTCGATCTGCTCGAGGAACTCGTCAATGGGGATGTTGCGCAGCAGGTACCCGTTCGCATCGAGGCGGATCGCCTGCATGAGGTTGTTCGAGTTGTTGGCCGAGGACATCATCATGACGGCGCGGCACGTCGGCAGCCTGTACTTGACCTCGCGCAGGAGGTTGAGCGGGCTGAACTCCTTCGCATCGAGGTCGATGATGACGATGTCGGGCTTGAGGCTGATGAGAGAGAGCGCGGTCTTCTCATCGCCGGTGAGCCCGAGCACCTGGAAGTAGGCCGAGGCGGTGAGTACGTCGGCGATTCCTTTTCTGTAGAGCGGACAGTCATCGACGATGACCACGCTGAATTTCCGTTTGTCCATTTTTTTCGTTGTCTTTCTAATGGGTGTGCTGTCTGAGGGTGGTGAGGCTGCCCCGGGAGCGGGAGACATGCATCAGGCAGCCTGATCAAAATCCTGAAGGGTGTGCCAGAGGAGATCCGCGCCCGTCATGAAGTCGTCGAGCTCCATCGCCTCGTGCGGGTTGTGGGAGCCGTTCTGGTTGGCGACGAAGATCATGGCGACGGGGATGCCGCAGTTCGAGAGCGTGGCCGAGTCATGGCCGGCGCCGGAGGCAAGGCGCATGACCGGGATGCCGGCGCGCTTCGCGCTCGCCTCAAGCTTTTGGGCGAGTTCCTCGTTGACGTGTGCGGGCGCCGTGAGAAGCGGCGCATCGAATTCGAAGCGCACGCCGCGCTCGGCCTCGAGGGCCTTCGCCTCGGCGAGGAGCTCCTCGTGGAAGGCGCGGCAGGTGTCGGCCGAGAGGCTGCGCATGTCGACGGTGAAGGAGACGAGACCGGGGATGACGGAGATCGCCGCGGTGGCGGAGGTCCTGATCACGCCGATCGTGAAGACGAGGTCGTCGCCGGCGGCGAGGTGGGCGTCCCAGCGGTCGTCCATGCGGGTGATGAGGCGCGCCGCGGCCATCACCGCGTCGTGGCGGTATTCCTTGTTGAGGGCGCCCGAGTGCGCCGTCTCGCCGTGAACCTTCACTTCCTTGTGGCGGATGTTGCCGCGGATGCCGGTGACGATGCCCGTGCGGGCCTCCTTCTGGCTCGTGAGCATCGGGCCCTGCTCGATGTGGAGCTCGAGGAAGGCGGCGATTTTCTTCGGGTCAATGACGGGCTCGCCCGTGGTGAGGCGCTTCGGGTCGACGCCGCAGGAAGCGATGCACTCGGCGAGCGTGGCGCCCGTGGTGCGGTGCTTCAGAGCGAGGTCGCTCTCCTTGAGGCGCCCCATCATGCCGAGCGAACCGACGTAGGCCTTGCCGAAGAACGAGCTCTCCTCGCAGCGCAGCATCAGGACGCGGTAGTCGCGCTCGGGCTGCCAGCCGGAGAGACGGGCGCGGCGCGCCGCGACAAGCGCCGCGACGATGCCGGCGAGGCCGTCGAAGTTGCCGCCCTGCGGAACGCTGTCGGCGTGGCTGCCGGCGACGAAGGCGGGCAGCGTGCGGTCACGGCCGGGGAGCGTCATCCAGACGTTTCCCGCGGCGTCATGCTCGATTTCGAGATCGAGCTCTCGGCCGAACCCCTCAAGGTACTCGAGCGTGCGCGTTTCCATCTCGCCGTAGCCCTGTCGGGTGACGCCCGCCGTGTCGGCGGACATCCCGCGGATGTGGTCAAAAAGGGTCCGGGCGAACTCCTTGTCGGAGCTTTCCTTGTTAATCAGAGACATGATGAGAGTGCGGCGCGAGGTGTGAGGGAGTGGTGGGCCAGGGAGACAGTCCATGGTAAAAAATACTACCAACGAAATACGACTAAAAGAGGGGGTCAGTGAAAAGAGAAGGCGTACATTTGACGAAACATAAGGAAAGAGTGCCTGTAAATCAGGGGATCCGGATCAACATGACCGGTTGCGCAGGGGATACGCCGCTTCGAGGGTGGGTCGTTGAGAATAGGTAGGGGTAAACGCGAGGAACTACCCCGTCCGGCCGAGTCGCGGGATAATTACGCCGACACCGTCCGCGACGCGTTTCGCGGAGACCCTGCGGACGACCGGACCAACAGAACAACTTCCGCGAACCACCCACTGAGGAAAGACCCAAATGAGCATCAGCGCAGCTGCCTATCATGACCAGCTGATCAGCATCCGCCGCCATCTTCACACCATGCCTGAGGAAGGCTGGAGCGAATTCACCACCACCGCCTTCATCGTCGGCAAGCTCCGCGAGTACGGCTACGAAGTGCTCCTCGGCACCAAGGTCGTCAATCCCGAGAACTGCCTCGGCCGCAGCGAGAAGGTCGTCGCGGCCGGCATCGAGCGCGCCCGCGCCAACGGCGTCTCCGAGGAGCTCCTCGCCGAGATGGGCGGCTACACGGGCTGCGTCGGCGTGATCGACACGGGCCGCCCCGGCCCCACGCTCGCCTGCCGCTTCGACATCGACTGTGTTCCGGTCACCGAGTCGACCGAGGCCGATCACATCCCCGCCAAGGAGGGCTTCATCTCGAAGTGCCCGGGTCTGATGCACGCCTGCGGCCACGACGCCCACACCTCCACGGGTCTCGCGCTCGCGCACTGGATCGCCGACCACAAGGACGAGCTCAAGGGCCGCGTGAAGATCCTCTTCCAGCCCGCTGAGGAGGGCGTGCGCGGCGCGGCCGGCATGGCCGCCTCCGGCATCGTCGACGACGCCGACTTCTTCCTCGGCGCGCACATCGCGATGATGTGCCGCTCGGGCGAGATCTCCGTGAAGCCCTACGGGTTCCTCTGCACCACGAAGCTTGACGTGACCTTCAAGGGCCGTCCGGCCCACGCGGGCGTCGAGCCCAACGCCGGCCGCAACGCCATGGCCGCGGCCTGCAACGCCGTCGTGCAGCTCCTCGGCATCGCCCGCCACGGCTCGGGCATGACCCGCATCAACATCGGCCAGCTCACCGCCGGCGAAGGCCGCAACGTCATTCCGTCGAGCGCCCTGATGAAGATGGAGGTCCGCGGCGAAACGGGCGAGATCAACGACTACATGCGCGACTCCGCCGTGCAGATCATCAAGGGCTGCGCGCTCGCGCAGGGCTGCGAGTACTCGATCGAGAAGATGGGCGAGGCCGTTGACCTCACCAACGACGAGGAGCTCGTGAAGGTCCTCACCGAGGCGGGCAACCGCGTCGCGGGCATGAAGGTGCGCGACGATGCGATGAACTTCGGCGGTTCCGAGGACGCCACGATCCTCGCCCGCCGCGTGCAGGCGCACGGCGGCAAAGCCGCGTTCTTCGTGATCGGCGCCGACCGTCCGTCCGGCCACCACACCGCGCGCTTTGACATCGACGAGAAGGCGCTCGACGCCGGTCTCGAGGTCTGGGCGAACGCCGTCGAGATCCTGCTCGCCAAGTAAGAGGGGCGAAAGGCCGCGTCTTCCGCACGGAAGTGCGGGAGAAATTGCTGAAAAAGCCGCGGCCTTGAACTAAAATCTCCCCTTTCCCCGCGGCACCGCCTCATGCGGAGCCGCGGGCGTCTCCTCCTCTGCACTCGGACAGTGAGGGGCAGGGACCCAGGAACAGATACAACAGAACGCCGCTGCAGCACGCACGGCAGCCGGCGGCAGGCCTCACGCGTCCCATTAAAACGGTCACGGGGCCCCTCGCGGCACACCAATTCAATCGACAAGAGGTTTTTTCAACATGTCGGGTCATTCCAAGTGGGCCAATATTCAGCACCGCAAGGGCCGTCAGGATGCCAAGCGCTCCAATCTGTGGACGAAGCTCGTGCGCGAGATCATCGTTGCCGCGCGCATGGGCGGCGGTGAGCCGGAGTCGAACTCCCGTCTGCGTCTCGCCCTCATCAAGGCGCGCGCGGGCAATGTGCCCAAGGACACGATCCAGAACGCCATCCTGAAGGGCACGGGCCAGCTCGAGGGCGTCTCCTACGAGGAAGTCCGCTACGAAGGCTACGGCATCGGCGGCGCCGCGCTCATCATCGACTGCACGACGGACAACCGCGTCCGCACGGTCGCCGATGTCCGCCACCTCCTCTCGAAGAACGGCGGCAACCTCGGCACCGAGGGCTCCGTCTCCTTCCAGTTCAAGCACATCGGTGACTTCTACTTCGCCCCCGGCGTCGTGACCGAGGACCAGGCGATGGAAGTCGCCCTTGAGGCCGGCGCCGACGACGTGATCTCCGACCCGGATGACGGCTCGATCGAGGTCACCTGCGCCCCCGAGATGTTCGACGCCGTCTCGAAGGCCTTTGAGGCCGCGGGCCTGCAGCCCGAGGTGGCCGAGATCACCTGGAAGCCGCTCAACGAGACGCACCTTGAGGGCGATGACGCCGCCAAGATGCAGCGCCTCATCGACGCGCTCGAGGAACTCGACGACGTTCAGCAGGTCTACACCTCCGCTGAATACGATCTGCCCGAGGAATGATGCACTTCCGGGCAAGGGCGGTCCTCCGCCCGTTCGTCAAGGCTGAGCGTCCCGCTGAGCCCTGAGTGAAGCATTGCCGACGGCCGGGCCGCATGACGCGCGTCCGGCCGTTCTTTAACCGTAAAAACTGCATATCCCGGACGGTCCGGGGTTGAAACACACTTTTTGGTTTCGGGCCTCTTTCAAGAAGGAGAAATCTCGTGAAGAAGCTTCTGGTCATCGGCAGCGGCGGTCGTGAACATGCGCTCGCCTGGCGTCTCGCGCAGGGCGCGGACATCGAGAAGGTCTACGTCGCCCCGGGCAACGCGGGCACCGCGGCCACGGAAAAGCTGGAGAACCTTCCGCTTTCCGCGCACGCGGACCTCATCGAGTTTGTGAAGAAGGAAGGCATCGCCTTCACGGTGGTCGGCCCCGAGGCGCCGCTCGCCGCGGGCGTGGTCGATGACTTCCGCGCCGCGGGTCTCGGCATCTTCGGCCCGGAGAAGGCCGCCGCTCAGCTTGAGAGCTCGAAGGACTTCGCCAAGGCCTTCATGAAGCGCCACGGCATCCCCACCGCCGACTACGAGACCTTCACCGACCCGGCCGCCGCGCGCGCCTACGTCGAGAAGAAGGGCGCCCCGATCGTCATCAAGGCCGACGGCCTCGCCGCCGGCAAGGGCGTCGTCGTCGCGATGACCCTCAAGGAGGCCACCGACGCCATCGACTCGATGCTCGAGGGCCATCAGTTCGGCCAGGCCGGCGCCCGCGTCGTGATCGAGGACTTCCTCGCCGGCGAGGAAGCGAGCTTCATCGTCATGGTCGACGGCGAGCACATCCTCCCGCTCGCGACGAGCCAGGACCACAAGCGTCTGCTCGACGCCGACAAGGGCCCGAACACGGGCGGCATGGGCGCCTACTCGCCCGCTCCCGTCGTCACCCCCGAGATCCACGACCAGGTGATGCGCGAGATCATCCGCCCGACCGTCGAGGGCATGGCTAAGGAAGGCGTCCGCTACACGGGCTTCCTCTACGCGGGCCTGATGATCAGCCGCCGCGCCGACGGCTCGGCCGACGTGCGCACGCTCGAGTTCAACTGCCGCATGGGCGACCCGGAGACGCAGCCGATCATGATGCGCATCCGCTCGAACTTCGCCGACACCGTCGAGGCCGCCATCGCCGGCCGCCTCGATGAGGCGAAGATCGAATGGGACAGCCGCAGCGCGCTCGGCGTCGTCGTCGCCGCCCGCGGCTATCCGGAGCATCCCGAGAAGGGCGCCGTCTTCGAGGCGATGCCCGAGAACTCCGCCGACGCCCGCATCTTCCACGCCGGCACGAAGCTCGACCAGGAGGGCCGCACGACGGTCTCCGGCGGCCGCGTGCTCTGCGCGGTGGGCCTCGGCAACACGCTCCGCGAGGCGCAGACGACCGCCTACGCGCTCGCCCGCGGCGTGAAGTTCGACGGCATGCAGATGCGCAGTGACATCGGCTGGCGTGCGATCCGCGACTGACGCTTCATCTTGACAAAGTTTCCCGGGCGGAGAGGCTCCGAGCGGTGCTAATGTTGAGAGTACTGTCGGAACCTTCCCTGAAAGAGACCCGCCCGGGAGGCGGGCCAGAGGCCAGATGAAGAAACTTTTCCTCGCACTCGCCGCCGCGGCGCCGCTCGCCGTGTGCGCCGCTCCTGAAGGGCTCCATTCGGAGCCCTTCGGCTACCCGTCAGCCCTGCTTGACGCCCCCGCGACGCTCGGCGCGCCCGCGGGCGGCTTCGTGCAGATCGGCCGCGAGCGCCTCGAGCTCGGCGAGGCCGCGCTCGGCGAGGCCGCTCACCGCCGCCATCTGGCGCTTCTGCGGGAGGGAAGCGGCGTCTTCGCCCGCGACTACACGTGCCTCACCGGCACCGAGGGCGGCCGCGAGCTCATTGTCTGGCTCATCGCGACGGGCTCGGAGGCGCTCACCGAGGCGCAGGTCGAGTGGGTCGCCGACGGCGCCGAGGTCCCGCGCTCCTGCGCGAGGCTCGCGATGACGGATCTTCCGGTCCGCCTCGGGAAAATCGGCCTCGGCATGACCGAGAAGGACGTGACGGACCTGATCGGAGCGCCCTCGTACTCGGAGGGCTCCGGCTGGAAGTTCTGGTTCAGTCAGCGGTTCCTCAAGAACGCGCGCGGCCTGCAGGAGCTCGAGCTCAACTGGCTCGGCGTGCGCTTTGAGAAGGGCAGGGCCGTCCGGGCCTTCGCCTCGCTCGTGAAGAACCCCTGAGGACCCGTATGATTCCCCGCGGCATCGGACTTCTCGGCGGCACCTTCGACCCGGTTCACTCCGGCCACCTCGCGCTCGCGCGGGCGGCCCGGGATGCGCTCGGCCTCGCGCGCGTGGACTTCCTGCCCGCCGGCAACCCCTGGCAGAAGGATCTCGTGAGCCCGGCCCACGTGCGGCTCGCCATGCTTGAGCTCGCAATCGCTAAAATGCCGGGTTTTCGCGTGGAACCCATCGAACTGATGCGGTTCGGCGCCACCTACACGGTGGAGACGCTCCGGGCACTGCGCCGCAGGCTCGGCCCCTCCATCCCGCTCGTGCTGATCCTCGGCGGCGACCAGTGGCGCAATCTCCACACGTGGAGAAACTGGCGCTCGCTCGCGGATCACGCGGATCTCGCGGTCTGCCGCCGCGCGGGCGAGCCGCTTGAGGCTGTCCAGGAGGTTTCCCTCTGGTCCGCGGACCGGATGACGACTGCCGAAAAGCTCACGGAGTCGGCCTTCGGGCGCATCGCGGTCTTTGACATGGCGCCGCACGGCGCGAGCGCCACGGCGATCCGCCGCGCGATGCGCACGCTCCCCTATGCGCGCGCCATGCAGGCGCTCGACGGGTGGCTCCCGATCGAGGTCGCGGGCTACATCCGCGCCCACGGGCTCTACGGCGCCCGCTGAAAGCCGTTCGGAACAATCTTTTTCTTCAACGCTCCGCTCCGGAAAAGCCGTGCCCGGCAGCCGTGCCGGTCAGCTTCTCCACCGTGGCGGACAAATCACTCAATCATCAGACAGACATGGAACTCAACGAACTCGTCGAAACCGCCGTCCGCGCCCTTGAGGACGTCAAGGCCAAGGACATCAAGATCTTCAACACCGAGGCCCTCACCGATCAGTTCGAGCGCGTGATCATCGCCTCGGGCACGTCGGGCCGTCAGACCCGCGCGCTTGCTTTCTCGGTCTCGCAGGCCGTCAAGCAGGCCGGCGGCGACGTCCTCGGCATGGAAGGCGAGGACACGGGCGAGTGGGTTCTCGTGGACCTCGGCAGCGTCGTCGTTCACGCGCTGCAGCCCAACGTCCGCGACTACTACAACCTCGAGGAGATCTGGGGCGGCAAGGAGGTCTTCATGGCCGCCCAGGCCGAGTGCGCCTCGAAGCTCATGCCGCACCGCTCGCACGCCCCCGAGGGCGCGGAATAAATGCGCATCCGGATACTCGCCGTCGGTCAGCACATCTCCGACTGGGCGCAGGACGCCGTGCGCGGGTACCTTGCGCGTTTCCCGCGCACGTGGCGCGTTGAGTTGAAGGAAATCCGCACCGAGCCCCGCGCGGGCGGCATGACGCCCGCGAAGCTCATGGCGCTCGAGGGCGAGCGGATTCAGGCGGAGATCGCCCCGGGCGACTTCGTCATCGTGCTCGACGAGCACGGCAGGGATCTCACGACGACGGAGTTCGCGAAGTCGCTCGCCGGCTGGATGAGCGAGGCCGACCGGCTCGTCTTCGTGATCGGCGGCCCGGACGGGCTCTCGCCCGAGGTGAAGGGACTCGCCCGCGCGACGATGCGCCTCTCGGCGATGACGCTGCCGCATGCCCTCGCGCGCGTGCTCCTCACCGAGCAGATCTACCGCGCATGGTCCATTTCGGCCGGTCATCCCTATCACCGCGCCTGACTGATCAGATGGAGGAGAGCCGCATGACAGCGACGATCTATCTCGCAAGCAAGAGCCCGCGCCGCCGGGAGCTGCTCTCGGCCTACGGCTGGCGGGTGGAGGTGCTCTCCGACCCGACGGAACCCCGCGGCTGGTTCGCGGGCGACGAAGAGGAGATGCCCGACGAGACGCCCGAGGCGTACGTGCTGCGCACGGCCGTGACGAAGCTGATGGACGGCATTGCCGCCCGTGACGAGCTTGATTCGCCCGTGCCCGGCGCGCCGGTGGTGGCCGCCGACACGGTGGTGAGCCTCGACGGGAGGATTCTCGGCAAGCCCCGCGACGCCGCGGAGGCGACGGCCTTCCTGCGTGCCATGGCGGGCCGCGAGCACAGCGTGCGCACCGCGGTCGCGGTCGGGCGCTCGAAGGACGACTACCGCACGGCGGTCGTCCTCTCGAAGGTCCGCATGAAGGCGCTCACGGATGAGGAGATCGCCTCCTATGTCGCCACGGACGAGCCCTGGGACAAGGCGGGCGGATACGGCATCCAGGGGATCGCCGGCCTCTTCGTGAGTTCGATCACGGGAAGCTACACGGCGATCATGGGGCTGCCGGTCTGCGAGACCGCGGAGCTTCTCGCAGCGTACGGCGCCCCGGCGCCCGTGCTCGGTCAGTAGATGCGGACGAGCTCGACGTCAAAGTAGAGGTCGGCCTTGGGCGGAATGGCGCCCGGATAGCCGGCCTCGCCGTAGGCAAGGCGGTAGGGGATGGAGAGACGGCGCTTGCCGCCCACCTTGAGGCCGATCAGGCCCTGGTCCCAGCCCGGGATGACGTAGCCGCGTCCGCAGGGGAACTGGATCGGGTCGCCGCCGATGCTCGAGTCGAAGACGGTGCCGTCCTCGAACTTGCCCGTGTAGTGGACGCTGATGTTGTCGCCGGCTTTGACGGCGGGGCCTTCGCCCTCAACGATGTCCTCGATGATGAGTTCCTGAAGCGCCATGGCTCGAGTTCCTTATGGTGATGAAGAAAAAGTTCGGAAAGGATGGGATGATGCCGTTTCCCGGGCTTCATCCGACGGACGAATCATAGCTTTTCAGAGGCAGAGGCTCCGCTGCGTTTGAATTGTGTTGCAGTGAGTGTCATTTCCGGGGCTCACCGCCGCCCTCCTTTGATAGAATCCCAATCACTCGATGGCCGGGCCGTCCCCGTCCGAGCCGCCCGGAAAAATCTTCGCGGGCGCATCTCGAAACCGCCGTTGCCGATCAAGGAAAGAGGGAGCTCCGGGAGGATCGTTCCCGCCCCGCCTGATGTAACTTCAGGGCGACGCAAGAAGGGAAGGCTGGAGGCGAAAGCCTCATGGAAAGCTTCAGGCGCATCCGCTGCGCTCCGGGATCCGAGGGATCCCGACACCGGTCCACAGCGAGTCATACCAGCATCACCGGGGGAATCCGTTCCCCTGTCAGGGCCGCAGCGCATCCCCGCGGGGGACCGGGCGCCCGCCCCTGAAGTTCCCCTGCGGGAAACGCACGGGAATGCATATTTCGATCCAGATTTCCGATCCGTCCGCGGTGAAGCGCGCTTGCGTGCGTTCAGCGCGGCCGGAGTCCGAATTCCGCCCGAGGGAAGAAGGGCGCGCCGTGCCGCATGTTGAAAGCGCACGGGCGCGCGGGACGGGACTGAGGACATTTGACAGTCATACAGGCTTCAACTCGTGTATTCAACCGCATCATTTTCAGCAGCAGTCATCAGACTGCTTGAGGCTCTGAAGCTCAGGGACCTGCTGCCTGCCCAGGCGGCGATCCTCCGGAGCGCCATGACGGGCCGGACCACGCTCACCTGCGCGCACGGCGGCAGCGGCAAGATCCTGGCGATGCTCATTGCCATCCGCGCGCGGCTCGAGGCAGCCGCCGGGGACGGAAAACCGGAGACGGGCCGCGCGCCCTCCGTGCTCGTCCTCACCTCCACGGTGGAGAAGGGCTGCGCAATCGAGGAGAAGTTCCGGAAGTTCGCCGGCCGCTCGCCGCTCAAGGCATTCGCCGCGGGAATGGGGCAGGATTACGCCCGGCGCCGCAGGATCATCCATGGCGTCGACCTGGTCGCCGGCCCCGCCGCGTTCATCGAGAAGGCCGTGGAGCTCGGCCTCGATCTCTCCGCTATCGAGCAGATCTGGATCTGCGAGGCCGGGGAGCTCATCGTCGACCCGGACTCCCGCGAGTACCTCCTGAAGTTCCTCTCGCAGTTCCCCGAGGCGGTCCGCCGGAACGTATCGATGCTCTCGGACGAATGGTCCGAGGCGCTTGAGGCGGTTGTGAAGGAGCATTTCCCCGGCCTTGAGTTCGTCCGCATCGGTGCGGCGCACCGGCCGCCCCGGGTTCTCGAGCGGTTCGAGCTCGGCAGCAAGTTCCAGAAGACCGGCCGGCTCTTCAGCGCCGTTGCGGCGCTCCCGCCGAAGGCGAGGTTCGCCATCGTCTGCGACCGCAAGCGTGCCGACCGCTTCTGCGACGAGATGCTGAAGCGCGGCATCGTCGCGCAGGTCTTCACCGGTGATCTGACGGAGGTCGCCGCGAAGGCGCGCTTCAGGAACACCGGCTGCCGCTGCGCCGTCTTCCACGAGGTGGCCCGCGGACTGTTTCCCCAGGGCTTCTTTGACGCGGTGTTCGTCGTGACGCCGCCGCAGAGTGCGGAGATCCTTGAGGACCTCGCCGCGCTCGCGGACTTTGAGCCCTCGAAGGAGCGCTGCCGGGGCGGCCGCATCACGGTCTACTTCGCTTATGAGCAGGTCGACGGATACCTGTCGCTCAAGACCCAGCTCGGGCACGACCGCTGGAAGCTCTACAACAACCCGGAGAACAAGCCGCACGACATCGATCCCGCCGAGCTCGAGACAATCGACGAGCTTCGCGCGCGCGAGAAGGAGCAGGACGCCTGGGCGAGGGCCCGGGCGGAGCAGGACGACTCCGGGCTGTCGCCCGAGATGCTCTCGCTCATCAGCCTCGCCGGCCTTGTCCCGGAGACTCCCGAACCCGCCGAGAAGAAGGCGTCGAAGCTCGGACGGCCCCGCCGGACGGCCTTCAGGATTGCGAAGGCCTACCCCGGCCGGCCGAGAAAGCGCGCCGCCGCCGCGGATGCCGCGGCTCCCGCTCCGGAGAATCCGGTCGACGTGCCCGTTCAGGCCGCAGAGGAAACGGTTCCGGGAACGGACGACATCTTCATCGTCGTCCCCGAGGAGCCTGCCGCGGTCGTGAACGAACCTGCGGCGGAGGCTGCGCAGGTCTCCGAACCTGTCGCCGCTGAGGAGGATTCCGCAGAGACCGCCGTGCCTGATGCCCCGGCAGAGGAACCCGCTCCGGAGACCCGGGCTGAGGAGGCCACGGAGGTGTCCGCAGGCCCCGGAGAGGTTCCGGACGAATCGCCCGCTGAGGAGTCCGAGGACGCTTCCGAGGAGGCGTTCGACGAGGAATCCGGTTACGACGAGTCCGAGGAGGATTCGGAAGAGGATTACGACTCGGAGGATGAGGAAGACGCGGACGAGTACGAGTCCGGTGAGGACTCGGAGGACGCCGGCGACTACGACGAAGAATCCGATGAGGACGAGGCGTACGAGACCGAGGACGACGAATCCGTTGGGGCGTCGGATGAATACGAGAATGACTTTGAGGAAGAGCCCGACGAAGAGGATGAGTCCGATGAGATCGTCGAGGAGGCGCCGAAGCGCCGCACGCTCACGATCCGCTCGGGCTACGTGCCCCGCGAGGAGGACGCTCCCTCGGTGACGATCACCGAGCCGCTCAGCTCCAACACGGTCGAGCTGCGTGCCGCTCAGGCCCGCATGCGCCGCGAGGCGCGGGGCAGCGAGCATCTCACGCATCAGATGGTCGGCCGCCGCGGCACGATGAAGCGCCCGAAGAAGAAAAACCAGGCGCAGCCGGAGCTCGAGGGCATTCTCGCCGCCAATCCGGGCGGCCGTCTCCCGGGCGAGAAGTCCGGGCAGAAAAAGAAGAAGCCCTCGCAGAATGCCCAGAAGAACCAGAAGAATCAGAAGAACGCGAAGTACCAGAAGAACCGTCAGCAGCAGGGCGGGCAGCAGCAGCGCCGTCAGCCGAAGCGCCGCAATCTCGAGGAACCGCCCAGAATCGGAGCGGGCGGAGAGTCGCTCGGCATGAGCGAGGCGCTCACCGTGCCGAGCGTGACGGACGCGGCCGGCCTGCCCGGTCAGGAGCAGCGCCCGAACGGCCAGCACAAGAAGCGCCGCGACAACTGGAACAACAATCAGAAGCGCAAGTCGAAGGACTGGCAGAAGCGCGGGAAGAAGCCGCGCGCTCAGGACGGCAAGCCCGCCGAGGCGAAGGATGTCTCCGCTCAGGCGGCGGCTCCCGAGACGGCACCCGTCGCCGCCCCCGCGTCCGTTCCTGCAGTTTCCGCGGCTCCCGCTGTTCCCCAGGCGGCTCCCCAGCCGCCCGTAACGAACGCGGCCCCCGTCTCCTCAGGAGAGGGCGCGCCCCAGGGCCAGAAGGACGCCGGAAAGCCGGAGGGCCAGAAGCCCGCGAGAAAGAAGAACCAGCAGCGCCGCGACCGCAAGCCCTTCCAGAAGAAGCGCGACCGCAGGCCCGCCGGTCCGGATCAGCAGCCGCAGTCCGCGGCTCCGCGCGACTGGGATGACCTCCCTGACGACAACTTCGGCAACTCCATCCACTATCAGCCCAAGCAGCAGAAGCGCCCGGCGATGCCCTGGCAGCAGACCGACGCCTACGGCGCCGACCGTCCGCAGACGCTCTCCTTCGCGCAGACGATGCCCGGCGACGCCCCGCGCCCGAGCTATCTCACCGGCGCCACGGCGGGCGGCATGCCCGGCATGAAGGAGGGCGGCCAGAGGAAGAAGTTCAACCGTCAGAAGAACAAGGGCGGCAGCTTCCACGGCCAGAATCGTAACGGGCAGAAAAAGTCGGGCGGCTTCAGGCCTCCGAAGAAGCCCGCCGGCGAATGAGGACCGTAGAATCAGAGAGCTTTATTCACGGGAACAACTCATGAACAGCTTCCTCACTCGTGCGGCACTTGCATCCACGGCCGCGGCCGCGCTCCTCGCGGGCTGCGCCGCGCCGGGATCGGGCTCCGGCGCCTCGGGCGCCGCCGCACGCGATCCGCTCCTCGACGCGCCCTATCACTCCGAGACGACCTGCACGACGGAGCGTCCCGTCACGGTGCTCTCGCGCGTGAAGGAGACGCCCTTCGCCTGCGCCGATCTCGGCGTGTCCGCGACGCTCGACGAGCTGCGTGACGCCGGCTGGCGCGTCGTCAGCCTCGACATCGGCGGCGACGTGGAGAGCGAGAAGCACGTGGGCTTTCCCGTCACCGTGATGATCCGCAAGCTCTTCTGACGGCTCTGCCGCCCTCCGGGCGGATCCCCACGGCCTGACAGCGAAGGAAACGTCATGCCTCAGACACTCAGTGCGGGCGATCGCCTGCAGCTTTTCCGCGCCGAGATGGCGCGTCTCGGTCTCGCGGCGGTCATTGTGCCCACCTCGGACCCGCATCTTTCCGAATATGTTCCCGCGCACTGGAAGATCCGCGAGGCCCTCTCGGGCTTCACCGGAAGCGCGGGCACGCTTCTCGTGACGCCCGATGCGGCGGCGCTTCTCACGGACAGCCGCTACTGGGTGCAGGCGGAGAAGCAGCTGATCGACGGCATCGAGCTCGTCCGCCTCACGGGCCGCGCCTCCGCGGCCGCGACCGAATGGCTCGCCGCCCATGCTTCCCCCGGCGGCATCGTTGGCGTGAACGCCGAGTTCATCTCGCTCGCCGACGGGCGGCTCCTCGAGTCGACGCTCATGCTGAACGGCCTGAGGCTCCGCACGGAATCCCCGGACATCGCCGCCTTCTGGCCGGACCGTCCGGCGATGCCGGCGAGTCCTGTGGCGGAGATGAAGCGCCCGGGCAGGAGCCGCGCGGAGAAGCTCGCGGCCGTCCGCGAGGAACTCGGCCGCGAGAAGGCCGACGCGGCGCTCCTCAATTCGCTCGACGACATTGCCTGGCTCACGGGCCTGAGGGGCGCCGACGTGCCCTGCAACCCCGTCTTCCTCTCGACGCTCCTCGTGGGCCCGGACCGCGCTGCGCTCTTCATCGACACGCGGCGCGTGGGCGCTGCGGTGACGGAGCGCCTCGCCGCTGACGGCGTGATGGTGCTCCCGCCCGAGAAGCTCGCCGAGACGGTGGGCCTCGCCATCGAGCACGGCCGCAGGATCCTGCTCGACCCCGAGCACACGAACGCAGCGCTCGCGAAGCTCGTTCCCCCGGCCTCGCGGGTCGAGGCCGTCTCCCCGGTCTTCACACTGAAGGCCGTGAAGAGCGCGGGCGAGCTCGAGGCGATTGACGAGGCGATGATCCGCGACGCGGTCGCGCTCGCGGAGTTCTACGCGGAGCTCGACGAGCGCCTCTCGGCGGGCGAGAAGCTCACCGAGGCCGACGCCGCCCGGATGCTTCACGCCTCCCGCGCGAAGGATCCGGAGTTCTTCGACGAGAGCTTCACGACGATCGCGGCCTTCGGCCCCAACGCGGCGCTCCCGCACTACACGCCGCCCGCGGAGGGCGGCGCGGTGATCGAGGGCGACGGGCTGCTTCTCATCGACTCGGGCGCGCAGTTCACCTGCGGCACGACCGACATCACCCGCATGACCCCCGTCGGCACGCCCTCGGCGGAGATGAAGCATGACGTGACGCTCGTCACCCGCGGCATGCTGAGGCTCCTCGGCCTGCGCTTCCCGAAGGGCTACACCGGGAGCCAGATCGACGCGGTCGCCCGCATGGATCTCTGGGCCGAGGGGCGTGACTACGGCCACGGCACGGGCCACGGCGTGGGCTATGTGCTCAACGTGCACGAGGATCCGGTGAGGATCTCGCCCATGGCGACGAAGACTCCGCTCGCCGCCGGGAACGTCGTCTCCGACGAACCCGGGCTCTACCGGCCCGGCGCCTGGGGCGTGCGCGTGGAGAACCTGATGGTCTGCGAGAAGGCGGAGACCACGGAGTTCGGCGAGTTTCTCAAGTTCCGTGCGCTCACGATGATGCCGATCGACACGCGTGCGCTCGAGGAGCCCTTCGGCGCGCTCGCCGACCAACTCAACCGCTTCAACGATGAGCGCCTCGAGCGGCTGCTGCCCCTCGTCTCCGAGCGCTGCCGACGCTGGCTCGAGCGGGCCGTGAAGCCCGTCTCCAGGGACTGATCCACGGACAAAATTCGAAAGCGAAAAAAACGCCCGGGCGCGACAAGCGTACCGGGCGAAATCTCGTTTGGAGTTGGGTTAAAAGAAAAGCTCCCGAACCTTCGCGGAAGCATTCGGGAGCTTTTCTCTCCATCGCCTCGTTCCCTCCGGCGTTCGGGAGCCCTTCGAGAGGGCTCCGCACCGGTGGAGCGAAAGGAGAACGACGAAGTTCTTACTTGGCGCTGTACCAGGAAGCGCCTTCCGGCATCACGAAGCGGGTGGCCTCGGCGTTGTTGGCAACCTGCTCGGCACCGATCGTGTAGTTGGTCCACATCGTGATGGAGCCGCCGACGATCATGAGGAAGGCGACGACGAGCATGGCCTTGCGGAAGCCAGTGCGGTCGGAACCGGCTCGCTGGTCCATGATCTTCGTCTCGGGGTTCTTCGCGAAGATGTCCCACTTAACGGCGAGGCGATACAGACCGATCATGCCGTGGAGCTCGGTGCACACGAGGAAGATGAACGTGTAGAGCAGGCCGTTGTGATAGGTGTGGACGCCGATCAGGTTCGGATCAAACCCGTGCGGGTTCGTGAGCATGCTGATCACGTGCGGGAACACGAGGAAGAAGAGGCAGAAGGCCGTGACGAACTGAACCCACCAGAGGGTCGTGTCCTCGTGATGGAGGAGCTTGACGTGGGCGCGGATGTCATGGAGCTTCTTGTAGGAGGTCGGGAAGCGACGGAGCGCGCAGAACATGTGGATGATCACGCAGAGCGTGATGAAGCCGACGAACACGACGTGCATCCAGGGCTGGTCGGAACCGAAGATGCCGACGCCGCCGGAGGTGGCGATGAGGTTCGCGAAGAGCTCCTTGCTGATGTTCACGGAACCCGTGAAGGCCATGTGGCAGAAGAGGAAGAGGCCGAGGATGAGGCCGGTGACGGACTGCGCCACGTCGAGACGGGCGGTGCACTTGCTCTGGCGCTTGGCATCCTTGAGGCCGACGCCCCAGACGTTGTCCGTGGCGGAAGGCGTGTGGCTGTACTTGATGGAATCAGGGGTCGACATTTGAGTCTTGTCCTAAGGGAAGAAGAAGAGGGCTTCCGGAGCCCGAAGAGACTTCAGGGCGCAGGAAACGAAAAAAATCTTGACGAGCGAATGATGCTTCAGAGCGCGTTACAGTTTTTTGACAATTGTCAAAGTTTTCGAGGCCCGGGGACGGGGTATGAATTGGCACGGGGCTCAAAACTACGCATAAACACGTATGAAAAACTGCGTTTCTGGCTTACCTGGAACTTAATCCTAGGGTTTACCCTCGAATTTCGTGTTCAAAAGAATTCCGTCTGTTCTGCCATAGAAAAAGCGCGCCGCTCCCGGCGTGGGAGGACGCGCTTCTGATCCGGGCGGATGCGGTGATTCCGCTCAAAAATTACTTCGTGCCGAAGATGCGGTCGCCGGCGTCGCCGAGGCCCGGGACGATGTAGGCGTGTTCGTTGAGACGCTCGTCGAGCGCAGCGGTGTAGAGCGCCACGTCGGGGTGCAGACGCGTGAAGACCTCCACGCCCTCGGGGGCGCAGACGAGCGACATGAAGCGGATCTGGTCGCCCGGGACGCCGCGCTTCTTGAGGACGTCAACGGCGTGGGCGCCGGAGTAGCCCGTCGCGACCATCGGGTCCACGACGATGAAGGTGCGGCCCTCGAGCTGGGCGGGCAGTTTCACGAGGTACTCGACCGGGCGGTGGTTCTCGTCGCGGTAGAGGCCGATGTGGCCGACGCGCGCCGACGGCATGAGCGTGAGCAGACCCTCGGACATGCCGAGGCCGGCGCGGAGCACCGGGACGATCACGCACTTCTTGCCCGAAAGCATCGGCGTCCAGCAGTGGGCGACCGGGGTCTCGATCTCCTCGAGGGAGACAGGGAAGTCGCGCGTGAGCTCGTAGCCCATGAGCATCGAGAGCTCGTTCAGGAGCTCGCGGAAGTCGCGCGTGCTCGTGCGCTTGTCACGCATCAGAGAGAGCTTGTGCTGCACAAGGGGATGGTCAACGATGTGCAGGCTCGGGAAACGGGGATCAGTCTTCATTTTCAACTCTCTCTGACGCGAAAAATTCAAAAAGGGGACCCGCCGGTGCCCTGCGGCATCGGTTGTCCGAATCTCGAACGGGTATTATAAGATTCTGCCCACCGGGCTCTGAAGCCCGCCCGAATTCCTCACCCCTCACTGGAGTCAAAAGTGAAGCTGCGCACCCTTTTCCTGATGCTCATCCTGGTGCTTCTCGCAGTGTTCCTCATCATCAACTGGTCGGCCCTCTCGCAGGTCACGACCGTGAATCTTGTGGTCGAGGAGATCCAGGCCCCGCTCGGCGTCATCGTCGTCGGCGCCTTCGCCGTCGTCGTGCTGATCATGATGCTCTACACGATCTTCCAGCAGGCGAGCGTCGTCATGGAGATCCGCCAGGCCCACAAGGACACCCGCGCCGCCCGCCAGGCCGCTGACGAGGCCGACAAGAGCCGCGTCACCGAGCTCGGCCGCGAGGTCAAGGCCCGCCTTGACCAGCTCGAGGCTCTCATCGTCGCCAAGACCGACGAGGTCGAGAAGCTCATCCGCGAGCGCGGCGACGCCGCTGACCGCGAGATCGCGCTGCTGCGCGACCAGATGAAGGAGGAGCAGGCGGCCACGCAGAACGCCGTTTCCGAGCGCCTCCTCAACATCGACAAGAAGGTCTCCGACGTCCTGCCCGCGAGCGAAGGCGAGATCAAGGACGAGAAGAAGAAGAAGGAGCTCTTCGGCGATCTCTTCTGATCGGCCTCGAAGTCCTTCACCGTGAGGTCCGGCCGGTTTTTCCGCCGGACCGCAAAAGGAAGCCCCGCAGTCTTGACGACCCGGGGCTTTCTGCTGTCAGCGGGTTTCACCGCGGTCCCCTGAGGGGCCGCGGTGATGTCTGGGAGGCTCTGATCAGGCTTCCTTGTGGTAGCCGGTCACGAGCTCGACCTCCTCGGCGGCGCCGAGGAAGACCGCGACGCGCTCATGGATGCCCTGCGGGACGATGTCACGGATGGCCTGATGGCCGTTCGTGGCGGCGCCGCCGGCGTTCTCCATGAGCATCGACATCGGGTTGGCTTCGTAGAGAAGACGGAGCTTGCCCGGGCGCGAGGGATTGCGGGCGTCCTTCGGGTACATGAAGATGCCGCCGCGCATGAGGATGCGGTGCACCTCGGCGACCATCGCCGCAACCCAGCGCATGTTGTAGTTCTTGCCGCGCGGGCCGTCCTTGCCGGCGAGGAGCTCGGAGATGTAGCGCTTCACGGGGGCTTCCCAGAAGCGCTCGTTGCTCATGTTGATGGCGAACTCGGCGGCCTCGCGGTCGACGCGGACGTTCTCGGCCGTGAGACGGAAGGTGCCCGTCACGTCATCGAGCGTGAAGAGCACGACGCCGCGGCCGAGCGTGAGCGCGAGGATCGTCTGCGGACCGTACATGCAGTAGCCGGCTGCGACGAGGCTGCGGCCCGGGATGAGGAAGTCGCCTTCGGCGGGCTGGCGCTTCGGACGGCCGGCGGGCTGGATCGCGAAGATCGAGCCGATCGAGACGTTGATGTCGATGTTGCTCGAGCCGTCGAGCGGGTCGAAGCAGGCGAGATAGGGCCCGATCGCATATTCGTCGGGAACGGCGATCGGCTCGGGAACCTCCTCGCTCACCATGCCGCAGACGGCGCCCGTGCGGGCGACGGCCTCGACGAAGATGTCGTTCGAGATGATGTCGAGCTTCTTCTGGTCCTCGCCCTGGACGTTGGCGCTGCCGGCGAGACCGAGCACACCGGCGAGGGCGCCCTCACGCACCTTGGCGCTGATCTCCTTGCAGGCCTCGGAGATGCCGACGAGGAGACGGGAAAGAACGGGGTCGGACCCGGCGAGGGCTTCCTCGCGCGAGAGATATTCCTGAAGTGAAAGCGAAGTCACGGGAAAAGTTCCTTGTGGGTGGTCGGGGGTTAGAGGGGGCTCGACAGGGCCTTCTCGATGATCTCGGCGACGTTGGGCGAAAGCTCGCTCTTCTTCGCCGCGACCGACTCGAGGGCCGCGTGCATTTTCTCGGCGAGCGCGGGCGTGAAGCGGCGCCAGTTGTCGAGCGACCGGGCGACGCGGGAGGCGACCTGCGCGTTGATGGCGTTGAGCTCAAGCACCGTCTCGGCCCAGAACGCATAGCCCGAGCCGTCGGGCTGATGGAACTCGGACGGGTTCTGCTGGAAGAACGGGATGAGCAGCGAGTAGACGTTGTTCGGATTGCGGATCGAGAAGAACTCGCACTGCATGAGCTGGCGGACGCGCTCGATCACGGGCGTCTCGCCGGGGAAGGAGGGCGCGGTGGCCTGGATCGCGAGCCACTTGTTGATGAGAAGCGGCTGGTCGTGCCATTCCTTGAGCGTCTCGAGCTCCATGTCCTGCTTCGCGGGCGTCTGGGAATTGCACATCATGCGCAGCGACGCAAGGCGGTCCGTGAGGTTGTTCGCCTGCTGGAACTGCTCCTTGATCATGATCGCCGCACGCGGGTTGCCCGCGGCATGGGCGTAGCCGAGCGCGAGGTTGCGCAGCGCCCTGCGGCCGGCCTTCTCGGGCGTGGGCTCGTAGGGGCCGTCGACCGCGTTGCTCTGGGCGGCCTCGAGGAGGGCATTGAGGTTCTTCTCGGCGACGGCGAGGCGCACGGCAAGCCAGGCGGCGTGCACGGCGTGCGGATCGATGAGGGGATCCTCCTCGGCGATGAGCTTCTCGCTCGGCATCGCGAGGGCGACGGCCTTGAAGGCGGGCGAGAGCGTCTCGTCGCGCAGGATCTGGCCGGCGGCGTTCGTCACGAGCGGGTTCACGTCGACGCTCTGGTGCAGGAGCCGCGCCCGGGTCTGCTCATGGACCGCGTCGATGAGGAGGCGGTTCATTGCGTCCCAGCGGTTGAAGGGATCCGGGTCGAAGGCGGCGAGGAAGGCGCGGTCATCGATCGTCTGGCCGGCGTCGAGGATCACCGGGGCCGCGAAGCCGCGGTTGAGCGAGAGCACGGGGCGCTCGGCGAGCCCCCCGAAGACCCATTCGCACTTCTCGCGGTCAAGCTCGAACATGCGCGTTCCGGCGAGCGGCGCCTCGTCCTCCTCGGCGAGCTGCACGGGCATCTCCTTGCCGTTCCTGTCGAGGAAAGCGACGGGGAAGGGAATGAGGAAGGGCTTCTTGACGGGCTGGCCCGGCGTGGCGGGCGTGGCCTGCGTGGCGGTGAGAGTGAGGCGGTGGTTGTCGTCGTCCCAGACGGAGCGCACCGTGACGCGCGGCGTGCCCGACTGCGAGTACCAGTTGGCGAACTGCGAGAGGTCGCGGCCGCTCGCCTCGGCCATCGCCGAGAGGAAGGCCTCGCAGGTGACCGCGTGGCCGTCGTTCTGCTGGATGTAGAGATCGAACCCCTTGCGGAAGACCTCGCGGCCGAGGAGCGTCTGCAGCATGCGGATCACCTCGGCGCCCTTCTCGTAGACGGTCACCGTGTAGAAGTTGTTGATGTTCTGGTAGCTGTCCGGGCGGATCGGATGCGCCATGGGGCCCGCGTCCTCGAGGAACTGCGCGGTCCGGAGCACATTGACGTCGCGGATGCGCTGGACGGCGCGCGCCGACGGGGCGCCTAGCATGTCGGCCGAGAACTCCTGGTCGCGGAAGACGGTGAGGCCCTCCTTCAGGGTGAGCTGGAACCAGTCGCGCAGCGTGACGCGGTCGCCCGTCCAGTTGTGGAAGTACTCGTGGCCGACGACGCCCTCGATGCGCAGGTAGTCGTCATCGGTCGCCACGGCGGGGTTGGCGAGGGCGCAGCGGGAGTTGAAGACGTTGAGGCCCTTGTTCTCCATCGCGCCGAAGTTGAAGTCGTTCGTCGCGACGATCTTGAAGTCCTTGAGGTCGAGCTCGAGCCCCCAGCGCTCCTCGTCCCAGCGGATGGCGCGCTTCAGGCTCTCGAGCGTGTGCTCGGTCTTGTCGATGTCCTGCGGGTCAACCCAGACCGAGAGGTCCACGGTGCGGCCGTCCTTGAGGTCGAACTTCGAGGCGCGGCAGACGAGCTTGCCCGCGACGAGCGCGAAGAGGTAGCAGGGCTTCGGGAAGGGATCGACGAAGGTGAGCTCGCGGCGGCCGTCCTCGAGCGTGCGCTCGAGCGTCTGGTTGCCGTTCGAGAGCATCACCGGGTAGGTGTCGATCGCCCCGCGCACGACGGTCGTGTAGCGCGACAGAACGTCCGGACGGTCCTCGAAGAAGGTGATGCGGCGGAAGCCCTGGCTCTCGCACTGGCTCATCAGGTTCTCGCCCGAGGAGTAGATGCCCGAGAGCTCGGTGTTGGCCTTGGGGCTGAAGGTGTTCTCGATCTCGATCTGCGCTTCGCTGCGGATGCCCGGGATGTAGAGGCCCGTCTTGTCGATGCGGTATTCGCCCGAGGTGAGCTTGCGTCCGTTGAGCGAGACGCTGACGAGCTCGATGTCCTCGCCGTTCAGGAAGAGCGCGGCGCCCTGCTCGGCGGAGTCGGGGTTCGGGCGCACCTCCATGACGCTCTTTACCTTCGTGGTCTCGGCGTCAAGGTCAAACTCGAGGCGGATCGTGTCGATGAGATGGGTGGGCGCCCTGTAGTCGCCGCGGTGAATGGTCTTTGCCATGGATGAATGCTTTTCCTCAAAAAGGTCCGGGCTCGCGGCCGAGGGCAAGCATGCACGTTCCTCCGGGTGCAGGGGTGCACAGGGATGAACGGCCGCACTTCCTCAGGGGCCGCGGAGAGCGGAGCGGAATCTGTCAAACAGTCCGATTCTAAAGAGACTCAGTGGACTCGGGCGGCGGCCAAAGAAAAATCCCGGCCCGCTCGAGGCGGTCCGGGATCTTTCGATGACTTTTCGTCAGAGGCGGGAGCGATTACTTCGCAGCGGCCTTGAACGGAATGACGTAGCCGTAGTTGTGGCCGGCCGTCGGATGGCAGGCGAGGCAGTCAACCTTCTTCTCGGCGTTCGGGCCCATGCCCTTGTGCAGCATGGCGAGGATCGGGCGCTTCGGATCGTACATGCGCTCGACGTCATGGCAGCCGCGGCAGGTGGCGAAGTTGCGGTCGATCATCTGCTGGTGGACAGCCGTGGCCATCTCCTCACGCTTCTCGACCTGCTTCTCCGGGGTGTTCATCGTGCCGCGCACGAAGCCCCAGGCCGACTTCGAACCGGCGATGGCCTTGTCGATCAGCAGAGCGGTGTAGTCGATCGGGCCCGCGAAGTGGTTGGACTCGTTCTTGAGGTGGCAGTCGGAGCAGCCGGCGGTGACGCCGGAGTCGGTGCGGTAGTGATCGCCCTTCTTGTAGGCTTCGTAGGTGACGGTCATGTCATGGCAGAACTCACCGCAGAACTTCTCGGTGCCGGCCCAGTGCACCACAGAGGTGAGCACACCGACGAACACGATACCGATGGCAATGCCGACGACGCACCACAGCGCGAGGTACCAGGGGCTGTCTTTTTTCATTTTGGGAACCTGTCTTTTTCTGGCGGCTTCCGGCTGTGAATGTTGAATTGGCGTCAGAGCGCCTTGTACCGGAAGTCGGGGTCAGTTGAAGAAAAAAAGTGGCACTCGCGTGCCATTTTCACACGATGATGATGATATGCATCTAAATGTAAGTCAGGGGCTTAAGGGTTTGATAAGCATCAAACGGATTGATTTCCACCTGAATTCGTTCGATCTAGCTGAACATACCCCTTACTGAGTAGTGCCGGAACGCCCCTCACTGAGCCAGCGCGATGACGATGACGGAGGAGGGGAGCGACGCGACCGCCTTCTGGTGGAGCTTCAGTCCGTGGCCCGCGCGCGCGAAGCCCACGATCACGATGCCCGAGGGCAGCTGGATCGTGCACTCGCCCCCCTTGTTGGCGCGGTCGCTGCGTATCACTTCGCCGACGATGAAGTTCTCCTGCTCCTCGGATTTCTCGACCGGGAACTCGGCGGTGATGTTGACGGCGGTGGCCTTCGCGAGCGCGAGCACCTCCATGCCTTCGCGCAGGCCGAGGATCTGGGCGGACTCCTTCGTGATGGACGCACGGATCAGGTGTGTGTCGTCGAGCCTCAGGATGAGCTTCACGAGCGCCGAGCCGATCTTCATCACCTCGATCGTGCAGGGGAACTGGTTGCGCATGGAGGTGGCGAGCGACGCCGCGGAGATGCGGGCGATCTGCGTGACGTTCGTGGGCTCGTCGGAGCCGGCGAGCTTGCGGGCAAAGCGGTCGAGCACCGTGCGGCGGGCGCGCTTGAGTTCGTCGGCGAGGTCAAGCACGAGCTGGCCGGAGGTGGTGAGCCGCGTGCCGCCGCCCTTCGCGCCGCCCACGGCCTTCTCCACGAGAGGCTTGCCGGCGAGGTTCGAGAGCGTCTCAATCGCCTGCCAGGCGGCCTTGTAGCTCACGCCCGCGCTGCGCGCGGCCTCGGAGATGGAGCCCACGTCAGCGATCCGGCGCAGGATGTCGATGCGCTTGTCGGTCTGTTCACTGAGGATGCCGGCGAGAAGGTTGGCATCCGCGGGCTGCTGACTCATGGTTTACTCCCGTAGAGGTATGGCTGGACAGTTCTTAAGGGACTTGCCGATTTCGATCGGCTTCGCTATTCTGTTTAAGGATAACGAACATCCTGCCCCAAGTGGCAGATTTTATTACGACGAGGCACTGAGCCCGAAAGTTGCCGGATCGTCAATCCCAAGGAGTTTGGAAGAATGAAGAAGTCCCTTACGGCCGTTGCCGCCGCCGTCATCGCCTGCTGCGCCTTTACTGCCGGCGCCGAGGAAATCAAGGTTGCGGTCGCTGCCAACTTCACCGCCCCGGCCAAGGATCTCGCGCCGATTTACGAGAAGGCCACCGGTGACAAGGTGATCCTTTCCTTCGGTGCCACGGGCGCCTTCTACGCCCAGATCAAGAACGGCGCTCCGTTCGACATCCTGCTCGCCGCTGACGCCAAGACCCCGGCCAAGGCCATCAAGGAAGGCTACGGCGTCGAGGGCACCTCTTTCACGTATGCCATCGGCAAGCTCGTCCTCTGGTCGACCGACGCGAACCTCGTGAAGAATGACGTCGCCGCCGTCATCAACAACCCGGCCGTCAAGCACGTCGCCATCGCCGACCCGAAGCTCGCCCCGTACGGCGAGGCCGCCTACCAGGCGCTTGAGTCCCTCGGCCTCAAGGATGCCGTCGCCCCGAAGACCGTCATCGGCGGCAACATCGGCAAGACCCTCCAGTTCGTCAAGTCCGACAACGCTGAAGCTGGCTTCATCGCCCTCTCGCAGTGCTTCAAGGACGGCAAGTTCACGTCCGGCTCCGGCTATGTCATCCCGCAGGAGCTCTATGGCGTGATCAAGCAGGACGCGGTCCTCCTCAAGGCCGGTGAGAAGAACGCCGGTGCGAAGCGCTTCCTCGAGTTCCTGAAGAACAGCAAGGAAGCCACCGCCGTTCGTAACGCCTACGGCTACGGCACGGCCAAGTAATTTCCCCGTCTCCCCGTTCCGGAGCATGATCCGTGAATACGACATGCTCCGGGGAGAGGGATGAAAAGATCAAAACGCGTTCTTGAGACGGACGCCTTTGCTTCCGGAGGGAACTCTTGAGTTCTCTCCGGTTTTTTCGGTTTCAGGGGGGCGCTTTCCCAGGGCCTCCGTGCTGACCGGTTTCCCTCCTTTCCCGCGAGTCTCAGCCATGCTGGAACAGTTTCTCGAACTCATCGACGGCATTTCGTTCGCGCCGGTTCAGCTCTCGCTCGAACTTGCGGCCGTCACGACCTGCGTGCTCCTCGTGATCGGCCTGCCGCTCTCCTGGTGGCTCGCCCGCGGCGAGAGCCGCTGGTGCCCGGCCGTGAACGCCATCGTCACGCTGCCGCTCGTGCTGCCGCCCTCGGTGCTCGGTTTCTACATCCTCGTCGCCCTCGGTCCCCACGGCCCGCTCGGCATGCTCACCGAGGCGCTCGGCCTCGGCGTGCTCAACTTCAGCTTCTCCGGCCTGGTGATCGGCTCCGTGGTCTACTCCATGCCCTTCATGGTGCAGCCGCTCGTGACGGCCTTCGAGGGCATCGGCCCGCGTCCGATGGAGGTCGCGGCGACCCTGCGCTGCCGCCCCTTTGACGCCTTCATCCACGTCGTGATGCCGCTCGCCCGCGCGGGCATCGTCACCGGCATCCTGATGACCTTCGCCCACACGATCGGCGAGTTCGGCGTCGTGCTGATGATCGGCGGCAACATTCCCGACCAGACCCAGGTCGTCTCGACCGAGATCTACACCCACGTCGAGGCGATGGAGTACGAGAAGGCCCACGTGCTCGCCGGCGGCATGCTCATCTTCAGCTTCATCGTGCTCATGAGCCTCAACGTGCTCAACAAGCGCGCCGCGCGCTGACCCTTTCCGAGGAGAAAAGAAAAATGACGGAACATCATTTCGGAGAGGTTCGTCTCACGCTCGCCCGCAGCACGGGCTTCACGCTTGAGGCGGACGTGCGCGTCCCGAGCTCGGGCATCACGGTGCTCTTCGGGCCCTCGGGCTGCGGCAAGACCACGGTGCTGCGCTGCGTCGCGGGCCTCGAGCGCGCGGTCGGCCGCGTCGTGATCGGCGGCAACGTCTGGCAGGACGACGAGAAGAAGATTTTCCTGCCGACCTATGAGCGCAGCCTTGGCTATGTCTTCCAGGAGGCGAGCCTCTTCGCGCACCTCAACGTCGAGAAGAACCTCACGTTCGGCCTCGAGCGCACGAAGGTCGAGGACGGCAAGGGACGCCTCGCCAAGGCCGTGGAGCTCCTCGGCATCAGGCATCTGCTCAAGCGCCGCGTTTCCGAGCTCTCGGGCGGCGAGCGCCAGCGCTGCGCCATCGCCCGCGCGCTCTGCCTCACGCCGGACATCCTGCTCATGGACGAGCCGCTCGCGGCGCTCGACTACGCGAGAAAGCGCGAGATCCTGCCCTGGCTCGAGAAGCTGCGCAGCGAGCTGCAGATCCCGATTCTCTACGTCACGCACTCCGCCGACGAGATGGCGCGTCTTGCCGACGAGCTGATCGTCATGCAGGACGGCAAGGTCCGCGCCGCCGGCCCGCTCGCCGAGGTGCTCGGCAACGTGAAGGTCCCGGTCGAGACCGCGTACGGCTCCTCCGTGGTGCTCAAGGGCAGGGTCGAGAGCGTCTCGACCGAGTGGAAGTCCGCGCTCATCCGCACGGGCGGCTGGGTGGTCGATGCGGTCGCCTCCGGCCTCAAGGTGGGCGACGAGGTCCGCATGCGCATGCTCTCGCGCGACGTGAGCGTGTCGCTCGAGAAGCCGCGCGACGTTTCGATCCGCAACTGCCTCCCGGCCACGGTCGTCGAACTCGGTGCCGAGACCGGTCCCGAGGGGGCGTACCAGATCGTCAAGCTCGCGGCCCGCGAAGGCGAGGGCGAGATCCTCGCGCGCATCCTGCGCGAGTCCGCCGCGGAGCTTCAGCTCGCGCCGGGCAAGCCCGTCTGGGCGCTCGTCAAGGCGACCGCCGTGATCGTCTGACGGCCTGAACCGGATCGTCCAGAAGGAAATGGCGCCCTGAGTGATTCAGAGGCGCCATTTTCATTGGAGTGCGGCGGGGAAGGCCCGCAGGCCTTCCTCACTGACTTGATCAGCAGCGGCGGGCGAGCTCGCGGGCCTTGCCGATGTAGGTGGCGGGGGTGAGCTCGAGGAGGCGCTGCTTGGCGTCCTCGGGGATCTCAAGGCCGGCGATGAAGGTGCGCATCGTCTCCTCGTTGATGCCGTCCTTGCCGCGGGTGAGGGCCTTCAGCTGCTCGTACGGGTGCGGCACGCCGTAGCGGCGCATCACCGTCTGGACGGCCTCGGCGAGAACCTCCCAGGCCGCGTCGAGGTCGCGGGCGATCATCGCCTCGTTGACCTGGAGCTTGCCGAGGCCGCGCTCGAGGGCGCTGTAGCCCGTGAAGCAGTAGCCGAAGGCGACGCCGAGGTTGCGCAGCACCGTCGAGTCCGTGAGGTCGCGCTGCCAGCGCGAGATCGGAAGCTTCCCGGCGAGGTGGCCGAGGACGGCGTTGGCGAGGCCGAGGTTGCCCTCGGAGTTCTCGAAGTCGATCGGGTTGACCTTGTGCGGCATGGTCGAGGAGCCGACCTCGCCTTCCTTCAGCTTCTGGCGGAAGAAGTGCATGGAGATGTAGCCCCACACGTCGCGGTCGAAGTCGATGAGGATCGTGTTGGCGCGCTCGATCTCGTGGAAGAGCTCGGCCATGTAGTCGTGCGGCTCGATCTGGATCGTGTGCGTGTTGAAGACGGCGCCGAGGCGTTCCTCGACGACCTTCTTCGAGAAGCTCTCCCAGTCGAAGTCCGGGTAGGCGATCAGGTGGGCGTTGAAGTTGCCCACGGCGCCGTTCATCTTGGCGTAGATCTTCACGGACTCGATCGCGTTGATGACGCGCTCGAGGCGGACGGCGACGTTGGCGAACTCCTTGCCGACGGTCGTGGGCGAGGCGGTCTGGCCGTGCGTACGCGAGAGCATCGAGATGTCGGCCCACTGGTGGGCGTAGCCGGCGATGATGCCGTGGAGCTTGCGGAGGAACTTCACGAGCTCGGCGCGGCCGCGCATCAGCATGAGCGCATGGCTCGTGTTGTTGATGTCCTCGGAGGTGCAGGCGAAGTGGACGAACTCGGCGGCGCTCTTGAGTTCCTCGTCATGGGCGACCTGGCCCTTGATCCAGTACTCGACGGCCTTCACGTCGTGGTTCGTGGTCTTCTCGATCTCCTTGACGGCCTCGCAGTCCTCTAGCGAGAAGTTCTCGGCGAGGTCGCGCAGGAACGCCTTGCCGTGGTCGGAGAGGTGGGGGAGCTCCGCGAAGCCGGCCTCGGAGAGGGCGATGAGCCACTCGACCTCGACGCGCACGCGGGCGTTCATGAAGGCGTATTCGGAGAAGATCGCGCGCAGGGGGTCGCACTGGCGGCTGTAGCGGCCGTCGATCGGGGAAAGAGCGGTGAGGGGATTGAGCGCCATGGTCTAGCGGTGCCTCGTGATTAAAGGTGGAAAAGAAAAAAGCGAACAACCGCGCCCGTGCGGTGTCATCCGGCCTTTCGCCGGGTGCCGCTCAAGGGGTCGGTCAAATTGTCTGGTGCCGCAATTTTAGAGCACCGCCGGGGGCTTCTGAGCCTGCGGGAGCCCCTCAGATTGGCTTCAGGTTCACCGAAGACTCGGCGCGGATAATTGGACAAATTGCCTGCCGCGCCTCGTTTTCCGCGCCAGAGGGCCGAGCCCCATGACGCGGCAGGGGCACGCGTCCCCTTTTTCTAAATTTCAAGGGATCTCCGCCATGTCCGCCCGAAATCTCTCCCGTCTCGCCTGCGCCGTCGCCGCGGCGCTCATTCTCTCGGCCCCGCCCGCGGCGCTTGCCGTCGGCGGCCCGAGCGGCAACGCCGTGAAGTTGAAGAAGCAGGGCGAGCTCGGCGAACTCGTCATCAACCCCTACGACATCGCCCCGCTCACGGCTGTCATCAGAAACGGCGGCGAGGTGATCACGAAGGCGCACGTGCGCGTCGTGCCGAAGGAGGGCGGCCAGGAGATCGCCTACGACGTGGGACCCGTCACGCTGCGCACCCACGGCGGCATCCCCGTCTTCGGCCTCTATCCGGATTACCTGAACAAGGTCGAGGTCACGTGGACGAAGAAGACCGCAGCCGGCGAGACGGTCGACGGGAGCGAGACCTACAGCATCTTCACGCCGCCCGTCTACCTCGAGCCCTACTGGGGAGCCCACGACCGTCCGGTGAAGACCTTCGAGACGGAGATCGTGAAGGCCCCCGCCGAAGGGTTCGGCGACCGCCTCTATTTCATCAACAACCTCGGGCAGGAGTCGCCCAAGGGCAGCCGCGTCGTGTGGAACAACCCCGCGGGCGGTGCCCTCGAGTGGAACTACTACCCGCAGAACGCGATCGTCGACACCCGCGGCGAGGTGCGCTGGTACCTACAGCCCTCGAAGATCTATGACCCGAGGAGCATTTATCAGGCCGGCATCATGATGGGCTTCCATCAGAACGAGGACGGCGCGCTCTCCTGGGCCTACGGCCAGCGCTACGCGAAGTACGACCTGATGGGCCGCGAGATCTTCAACCGCAGGCTGCCCGAGGGCTACGCGGACTTCAGCCACGCGATGGCCCCGGGCCCCGACGGACACTATTTCCTGCGCGTCGCCGCCGCTGACCTGAAGCGCGCCGACGGCTCGCACATCCACACGGTGCGCGACGTGATCGCCGAGGTCGATGCGAGCGGCCGCGTGATTGACGACTGGCGTCTCTTCGAGATCCTCGACCCGAACCGCAGCATCGTGATCAAGTCGATCGACCAGGGCGCGGTGTGTCTCAACGTCGACCTCGAGCAGACCGGCAAGACCATCTCGGCCGAGCAGCTCGCCCGGCTCGAGGCCCGGGCCGCCTTCGGCGACATCGCGGGCACGGGCGTCGGGCGCAACTGGGCGCACGTCAATTCGGTCGACTACGACGCCGCGGACGACTCGATCATCATCAGCTCCCGCCATCAGTCGGCCGTGATCAAGATCGGCCGCGACAAGGAGGTGAAGTGGATCCTCGGCGCGCCGAACGGCTGGCAGGGCAAGCTCCGCGACAAGGTGCTCACCCCGGTCGACGCCTCGGGCAACCCCATCCCCTGCCGCATCGGCCGCTGCGAGGGTGACTTCGACTGGACCTGGACGCAGCACACCGGCTGGAAGGTCGACGAGCTCTCCGAGCCCGGCGTCTCGGTCGTGACGGTCTTTGACAACGGCGACGGCCGCGGCTTCACCCAGCCCGTGCTCGTCGACGAGAAGTACAGCCGCGCGGTGATGTACCGCATCGACGAGAAGAAGGGCACGGTTCAGCAGATCTGGGAATACGGCAAGGAGCGCGGTCACGAGCTCTACAGCGCGATCACCTCGTCGGTGGAGTACGGCGCCGACAAGGACTCCCTCGTCGTCTACTGGGCCTCGATCGACGTGCAGAGCGGCAAGGGCGTCAATCCTGTTCTGAACGAGTTCCGCCGCGGCGAGAAGGAACCGGTCTTCGAGATGCGCATCCGCGATTCGTTCGGCTACCGCGCGCTGCCGATCGATCTCGGCAAATCCTTCAATCCGTAAAAAAGCTGTCACCCCGGCGGGCGGGAGCCGTCAGGGGGAGAAACCGTGGAAATTCGAGCGTTTTCCCGGGCTTTCAAGCCCGGGAGCGCCTTCGGGCAGTCCGGCCGGTGTCCCTGAGGCAGAGCGGAATTCCCACTGCTGAAACACTCCCTTGCAGATTGAGGGAACCCCTAAGCAAGTCCTCAGCCGGGCGGCTTTAAATTGCAATCAACCCGATCGGGAACAACCGAGGAACAACAAGGCAAAGGCCGGACGCGGGGAGCGGTTCTGAATCCTTCAGAACCTTGACCGTCCGGCAGGGAATTCAGAAAGGTAAGTCAAATGAAGAAGAGCACCAAGATCATCGCCTCCCTCGCAACCGTCGGCGCGCTCTGCGTCGGAACCGTTGCGATGGCCGCCCCCTGGCATCACGGCGCCCCCGCCGGCGACCAGCCGCAGCCGCCCGCCGGCTACTCCGCTCAGGACTTCCGCGCCGCCGGCTGGGAAGCCATGGCCCGCATCCTGACGCTCAAGCCCGAGCAGCAGGCCGCCTGGAAGGCCTACGTCGACGCCCGCTCCGCCCTTGACGTGATGCCCGACAGCGTGAAGTTCGACAAGCCCGCCGTCGACATCCAGACGAAGCTTGAGCGCCGCGCCCAGGTCGCGAAGGTCCGTGCCGACCTCCTCGACAAGGTCGCCAAGGCCCGCGCTGACCTCGGCAAGGTCCTCTCGCCCGAGCAGAAGTACGTGCTCGAGAGCTTCGAACTGCAGCACAGCGGCCACGGCATGCGCGGTCCGCGCGGCGGTGACGACCGCGGTCCGCAGGGCTTCGGTCCGCATCACCGCGGCATGGGCCCCCAGGGCTTCGGCCCGGGCTGCCAGGGCAACGGCCCGCAGGGTCCCCAGGGCTTTGAGCGCGGTCCGCGCGCCAGCGGCCCGCAGGGCTTCGGTCCCGGCT
>NZ_JAUNSF010000003.1:0-31477 GCF_030539355.1 Sutterella sp. | reverse complement strand
CGAACGGCCCCGCGAACGGCCCGGCTCCCGCCCCCGCTCCTGCTCCCCAGCAGCAGTAATCCGGCATCCTTCCTCTGAGGCGCTTCCTCCCCGGTGAGGCGCCTCCCGCCAGGAACAGCAAGGCCGCCACGGTTCAAAACCGGGCGGCCTTGGCGCATCTGAAGGATCTGCGGGAATCAGTTCGAGGACGTGGCCTCGGCGATGGCGCGCTCGAGCGCCTCCTGGTCAATGCCCTCGAAGTCGGCGGTGAGCACGCTGCCGTCCTCGGTGGTCTTCGCGAGCTCGTAGAGCAGACGGACCGGGGCGGCGTTGCCGAGCTTGCGGCCGATGTGGGCGCGGTGAACCTCGACGGTGCGCTGCGAGAGGTTGAGGAGCGGCGCGATGTCGCTGTTCTTGAGGCCCTGGCAGATCATGATGAAGATCTGGCGCTCGCGGCGCGAGAGCGACTCGTACATGAGGAGCAGCCTGCGGCGCCGGTAGAGGCGCTTCGAGCGAACGAGGCCGACCTCGACGGCGCTCGCGAGCTCGTCGGGATCGACGGGCTTCTCGAGCACGCTCACGGCGCCGGCGGCCATCGCGCGCACGGCCGTGCGGATGTCGGGCTGCGAGGCGAGCAGGATCACCGACACCGGGCACTTCATCTGCCTGAGCGCGATCTGTACGTCACCCGAGGTGGTCATCGAGAGCGGCTCGGCCACGATGAGGCAGCCCGGTCGGTCAAGGTCCGCGCGGGCGAGGAACTCGGTGGCGTTGGGATAGACGATCGTCTCGAACTGCGGCATCAGCGCGAAGGTGAGCGACTCGCGCACGCCGTCCTCCTCGACGACCCACACGACGCCCGGGTCGTCCGGGGCAAACTGGGAGTCCTCGGGTAAAGGGGGAATATCTGAAGGATTGGTCATGCGCTGGAAAATGTTTTCGTTATTCGGAAGGGTGAGGTTGGTCACGTTGGATTGTAGCCGCTCGGGGTACTATTAAATGATGTAAAGGTACCGTCCGCCCTTGCACTTACCGCGCCGCGGACTGTTTTGCCGAGGGGACAGTCATTTTTTTCGGAGACCGTGCCGATGGAACCCGTGACAGCGCTTTTCGATGATGCGCCGCCGGTCTCGGCTCCCGTTTCGCCGGAGCCCGCCGATGCGGCACTGCGCGCGCTGATGGCGCGGCTCCCCGCGACGATCCGGCTCGGCACCTCGACCTGGAACTTCCCCGGCTGGCGCGGGATTGTCTGGAGCCGCGGCAGCGGCCTCGACCGGCTCGCCGCCGAGGGCCTTCCCGCCTACAGCGCCTCGCCGCTCTTCCGGACTGTGGGCCTTGACCGCAATTTCTACCGTGCGCTCTCGCAGGCGGACTTTGCGCGCTTCGCCGCGCAGGTGCCCGATGACTTCCGCTTTCTCGTGAAGGCCCCGCGCGACGTGACGGATCCCTTCCGCAGGAATGACCGCGGCGTGCCGACGGGACCCAATCCGCTTTTTCTCAACGTCCATGCGGCCGTGGACAAGTTCCTCGGACCGGCGAGGCTGGGCCTCGGCAGAAAGGCGGGGCCGCTTGTCTTCGAGTTCTCGCCGGTGCCGCACCCGCAGCTGAGGCAGCTTGACGCCCGTCTCGCGCTCCTCGAGCGCATCTGCGCCTTCTTCGAGGGGCTGCGGGCGCCCGCGGAGGGACTGCTCCTTGCGGCTGAGTTCCGAAACTACGAGCTGCTCACGCCCCGCATGATGAAACGGTTGCGCGCCGCGGGCGTGCGGCCCGTGATCGGGCTGCATCCGGCCATGCCGGGCATCCGGCGTCAGACTGAGGCGCTCAGGTGCTGCGACGCGCCGGACGCGAAGGAAGGGGAGTACTGGAAGCTCGCCGGGCCGCTCGTCATCCGCTGGTCGCTCGCCGCGCACCAGTTCTATGACACCGCGAGGCGCGCCTGGGCGCCCTTCAATGCGATCCGCGCGACGGATCCGGCGACGAGGGCGCTTGTCGCGTCCCTCATCGCCCGTGCGGCGAGAAGCGGTGTGGAGAGCTACCTCGCCGTCAACAACAAGGCCGAGGGGTGCGCACCCCTCACGGTCCGCGGCATCGCGGAGATCACGGACCACATCCTTGAGGCGGACCGTCCGGTGCGCCGCTGAGAAGCGGCTGCGGACGGTCCCCTGTCAAATCACCACTCGGTGAGGAGCGACGCCGTCTCGGGACGGGGCTCCGGAGATTCGGCCAGCGTCCCGCAGAGGATGAAACAGAGCAGGCGCTCGGTCTTCGGGTCGTAGAGGCCCTCGGGATCCGGGAAGTCGCGGCCGGTGACGGTGAAGGCGCCGAACCCTTCGGCATAGAGCACGTTGAGGAAGTTCGTGAGCGCGCCGCCCGCGGTCATGAGGTTCTCCATGTCCTCGCCGGGGAAGGTGCCGGGACCGGGCCGAGGGCCGATCACGGCAATCGCGCAGGCGCCCTTCATCGCCTTGCTGCGGGCGCGGTCGATCTTCGCCTGGTCGGCGTCGGCGGGCAGGGCCTTCACGAAGAGCTCGGCGAACTTCTCGCGCGAGAGGACGTTGACGAAGCGCACGGGGAAGCTGGCGTTGTGCGAGGGCGTCGACCGGGCGGCCTTCGCGGCGGCCTCGAGCACCTCGGCCGAGGGGCCGGGCTGGGTCTGGATCTTGGGCTTCGCGGAACGGCGCTCGGCGATGATCCGGGCAAATTCAGGATTGCGCATGATGACGTTTGAATCCTTGTTCGGGGTGATGATGCTTGAATGGTTCCCTGGCATCCGTCGGGTGCGCGGCTCTGATCGAGCGCACAAATACTTGGGCGAAAGTATAGGAAGGCACACTTTGCGCTGACATAGAATTTCCGGACGGAACAATCACCAGTGCGTCCTGCCAGAGGACCCGGCGGCCGCACTGCAAGAGGAGAAGAGCCATGGCGTCAAGACGCATCTGGGACATCACGCCGCCGCTCGGCAAGCGCACGCCGGTATTCCCCGGCGACACACCGTTTCAGGTCTACTGGAACACGCGCATCTCCGACGGCGATCCCAGCAATGTCTCGACGCTCACCTTCTCCCCGCACATCGGCGCGCACGCCGACGCGCCCCTTCACCTTGACCGCGACGCGGCGGACGCCGCCGCGCTCAGGCTCGAGACCTTCATCGGCCGCTGCGTCGTGATCGACCTCTCCGACGAGACTTCACTTGATGCGATCGGCCCCGAGTCGGTCGACCTCACCATGCTCCCGTCCCGCGTGCTCTTCAAGACCCGCAGGCAGCGCCCCTGGCAGTGGACGGACCAGTTCCGTGCGCTCAAGCCCCAGCTCGTGCGCGACCTCGCCGCCGAGGGCGTGGGACTGATCGGCGTCGACACGCCGAGCATCGACCCGGCGGCGAGCACGCTGCTCGTGAGCCACCGCATCGCGCTCTCCAACCGCATGGCGCTGCTCGAGAACCTCGACCTCGCCGAGGTCCCCGCGGGCGAATACGAGCTCATCGCCCTGCCGCTCCCGATCGAGGGCGTCGAGGCCACCCCGGTTCGCGCGATCCTCCGTGCACTTACGGCTTCAGGCAAGTAGTATTACAGGGTTTTCACCTATCCTTTTTCAGGGATCTGCCATGCCGCATCTCGTTTACGAAAGGCCCATCCGCATTCACTTCGGTGACTGCGATCCCGCGGGAATTGTCTATCACCCGCACTACTACGCCCTCATCAACATGTTCCATGAGGACTTCCTGCATGAGGTCGGCAACGTCGGCTTCATCGAAATCCGCAAGTTCGGCGTCGGCTTCCCCGTCGTCGGCATCCGCACGGATTTCACGGCGCCCTCGCGCCCGGGCGACCTCTGCACGGGCAAGGTCTGGATTGAGAAGATGGGCCGTTCGTCGATCCGCTTCGCCTTCGAGGTGACCTGCGGCGAGGAGGTGCGTCTGCGCGCGATTGAGACGATGGTCTGCGTGAAGCTCGACGAGAAGGGCGACTTTGTCTCCTACCCGATCCCGGACAACATCCGCGAGGCCTTCAAGCCGTACCTCATCGAGGAGGGCGATCCGCTCCTTGAGCTGCGCGCCTGATCAGGGCTCCATCGCGAGGAGCCGGGGTGATCCGGGCCAGAGGCGCCGGAGCACCTTTTCGCGGTCCTCGTTCGCACCCGTCGCATGGAAGTGCTCCTGCGGCGGGTTTTCCTTTTCGGGCGCGAGGAGGTCGAGGTAGCCGAGCCGTCGCTCGAGCTGCTCGGCCACCGCGGGCGCCGGGTCGATCAAATGCGACTTCGGCGCGTGCGCGCGTATCGCCTCGGCGAGGAACGGGTAGTGCGTGCAGCCGAGGACGATCTCGTCGGCGCCGGCGGCGGCGATCGGATCGATGTACTCGGTGAGGAGCGCGTGGAGGGCGGGCGAGGTGAAGTCACCGCGCTCGACGCATTCCATCAGCCCGGGGCAGGGCATGTCGATCACGCGGATCGGCATCGGGCGCGAGGCGTCGGCCCAGTCAAGCGCGCGCTCGCGCACGCGGGCGTACTTGGCGCTCGAGATCGTCCGCGAGGTGGCGATCACGCCGATCGTGCCGGCCCTCGTATGGCGCACGGCGGGGAAGACCGCGGGCTCGATGCCGATGATCGGCATCGCGAGCCGCTCGCGGAAGTAGCGGATCCCGACCGCGGTGGCGGTGTTGCAGGCGAAGACGACTGCCTTCACTTCCTTCTCGAGCAGGAAGCTGATCACCGCTTCAAGGCGGTCGATGATGTAGGCGTCGTCGCGGTCGCCGTAGGGCGCGTAGGCGCAGTCCGCGGCGAAGATCAGGTCCTCGTGCGGGAGGCGCGCACGCACCGCGCGCGCGACAGAGAGCCCGCCGAAGCCCGAGTCAAGGATTCCGATCGGTGCTGTGCTCGGCATTTCACTTTCTCCGCAGGTTCTTTCTGAGGCTCGGGAGCTCGGTCACGAGCACGCCCATGACGATGAGGGCGCCGCCGGTGAGGCCGAGGGCGCCGAGGCGCTCGCCCGCGATCCAGCCGATCACGGCGGCGAAGACGCTCTCAAGCGCGAAGATCACCGCGGCCGTGGAGGCGGCGACGAACTTCTGACCCCAGGCAAGCAGCATCTGGGAGGCCGAGAGAATGACGGCGAGCCAGAGGAGGCACCAGAGGAGATCCTTCGTGAAGACGGTTTGGGTGAGCTCCATCCCGCTCGCGTGCGCGACGAGCGTTCCGAGGCCGGCGTAGAGCGCGACGAAGAAAAGCTGCGCGAAGGTGAGCTCGAGCGCCTTGCAGGCCGGGGCGAAGCGCCCCATCAGGATGATCTCGAGGGCGGAGAGGAAGGCCGAGAGGATCGTGAGCCATTCGCCGAGGTTGTTCTCGAAGGTCATCGAGAAGGGATCGGCGATGAGCACGAGCCCGGCGAAGGCGACGAGGGCGCCGATGAAGGCCGCGACGTCGGGGCTGCGCCGCGTCACCGCCCAGAAGAGGAAGGGCGTGAGCGGAACGTAGAGCGCCGTGAGGAAGCCCGAGGTGGAGGAGAGGATCGTCTCGAGGCCGATGTGATTGAGGAGGTACGCGCCGTAGATCGCGAGCGCGCAGACGGCGCCCGCTTTCCAGGTGACCGCGGGGATCTGCCCGATCTGGCCGCGCAGCATGATGAGAACCACGCACGCGCCCATCGCGAAGCGCATGAAGACGAGCGAATAGGGATCGGTCGACGAGAGCGCCGTCGAGACGGTGAGGAAGGAACTGCCCCAGAACCCGGTCGCCGCCACGAGGGCGAGGATCGGGAGCAGGGCGGCGAGCCGCGGGGGAATGCGGTCGGAGAACGACATCGGGAGCCGGTCCTCTCGCGGTCAGTGCGCTTTTCCGGCCCAGAGCGCCTCGTCGACGCCGCGCGTGACGGAGCCGTCCGCCCAGACGATGACGGGGCGCTTGATGATGTTGGGCGTGGCGAGCATCTGCGTTTTCATCGCCGCGGCGTCGGCCTTGCAGGCCTCCCGGACCTCGGGGTCAAGCTTGCGCCACGAGGGACCGGCGGCGTTCACGAGCGTGTTGGCGGGAATCTGCTTCATCCAGCCCTCGAGAAGCGCTTCCGTCGGCGGCTCCTTCTTGAAGTCATGGAAGGTGAACTCAACGCCGTTGTCGCGGGCCCAGGCGAGGGCCTTCTTGACGGAGCCGCAGTTGGGGATGCCGTAGATGTCGATCATGGCGGAAGAAGTCTCCGTGGGAGGGAATCGGGGGTCTGCCGTGTCGTGCGGCTGACCGTGTGCCGCGGATCATTATGCACGAGCGGCGGACGGGACTTCTGCGGGGCTTCCGGACGCGGAAAAAGAAAATCCCGCACCGCCAAAGCGGTACGGGATCCTGAATTCTGGTGCCGGAGAAGAGATTCGAACTCCCGACCTTCGCATTACGAATGCGCTGCTCTACCAGCTGAGCTACACCGGCTCTCTCAATTGTCGAAGTCGCGAGGACCTCGGCATCGGAGGAGACGCATTATGCAGAAATAGCAGGGGTGAGGCAAGAATCTGACACATTCAGTTACATTTAGGCCGGAGCCCCGGACCGCCCGCGGCAGGCACCGGAGAAGTTCGGTTCCCGGAGAAGAGAACCGAACTCCGGACCGTGCCGCGGACCTCTGAGAGACACGGACACAAATGCGAGTGATATCAGGAAACAAGTGGGGTGCGATCCGTCTAGAATGAGTCTCTTTCAGAGTTTTCTTCCCATCTCCCCGGAGTTTCGCCTTGACCGAGCCCCTCATCGTCAGTCTGCCCACCCCCGAGGACACGGACCGGCTCGGTTCGATCTTCGCCCGGGCCTTTGCGAAGCACGCGCCTGCGATCAGGGAATCAGGGCTCGCGCTGCGCCTCGAGGGCGACCTCGGCGCCGGCAAGACGAGCCTCATGCGCGCGGCGCTCCGTGAGCTCGGCTGGACGGGCCCCGTGAAGAGTCCCACCTTCACGCTCCTTGAGACGTACAGGACGGGCGCTGTCAGCGTCAATCACTTCGACTTCTACCGGTTCGAGGAGCCCGAGGAGTTCATGGACGCCGGGTTCCTTGACTGCTTCTCCGAGGGCGCCGTCTGCGCGACCGAGTGGAGCGAGAAGGCCGCCCCCTATCTCCCGCCCGCCGACATCACGGTCGAGCTCCAGCATGACGGGCTCGGCCGCAGGGCCGTCATCACAGCGAACGAGGCGTCCGTGACCGGGGCCCGTGTCTTCGACGAGGTTGCAGAGCTATGGACGCCGACCGTCGCCGGCTGATCGCCGCCTCGGGCGGCCTGCTGCTCTTCTCGCTCGCGCCCTGGGAGATCGCGAGCGGCGCGAAGCTCGTCAACGTGCGCATGTGGCCGGCCGAGGAATACACGCGCGTGACGATCGAGACGGACGTCCCGCTCAAGTACAAGCACTTCTTCCTGAGGGCCACGAAGCCCCTGCGCCTCGTGATCGACATCGAGGGGCTTGCGCTCACCGAGAGCATCCGCAAGGCGATCGCCGACGTAAAGGCCGATGACCCGTACATCAAGGCGATGCGCATCGGGCAGTTCAAGCCCGGCGTGCTGCGCCTCGTCATGGACCTGAAGACCGACGTGAAGCCCGAGGTCTTCTCCTTGAAGCCCTTCGCGAACTACCAGCACCGTCTCGTCTTCGACATCTACCCGGCGCATCCGAAGGACGCGATCGGCGAGATTCTCGCGGGCGGCGACGACGGCGCCGCCGCGAACGACCCGCTCGCCGACGTGCTCGCGGATCTCGCGAACGACGAGGGCGGCAAGGAACGCCCGGCCGGGAAGCCCGCCGAGAAGCCCTCGCAGAGCGCCTCGTCGAGGGGAACGAAGAAGCCCGCCGGCGGGAAGAAGCCCGTGCCGAAGAAGGACAACTCGGTCGTGATCGTGATCGATCCCGGTCACGGCGGCGAGGATCCGGGCGCGATCGGCCGCAGGCGCACGCAGGAGAAGACCGTGGTGCTGCAGATTGCGCGGCGTCTCGCGAAGCTCGTCTCCGCCGAACCCGGCATGAAGGCCGTGCTCACGCGCAATTCCGACCACTTCGTGAGCTTGGGCGGCCGTGTCGCGATCGCGCGGCGCGTCAGGGCCCACCTGCTCGTCAGCATCCACGCCGACGCGTGGACGAAGAGCACTGCGCGCGGCTCCTCCGTGTTTGCGCTCTCGCAGCGCGGCGCCACGTCCGCCGCGGCGAGGTGGCTCGCGAAGAGCCAGAACGAGTCCGACCTGATCGGCGGCGTCAACATCGCCACCGTCAACAAGCAGGTCGCGAGCGTGATCGTCGACATGACCTCGAGCTGGACGATCGGCTACAGCCTCGGGCTCGGCTCGCGCGTGCTCGGCGAGCTGAAGACCGTGAACCGCCTTCACAAGAATTCGGTCGAGCAGGCCGGGTTCGCGGTTCTGAAGGGCCAGGGCATTCCGTCCATTCTCGTCGAGACCGCGTTCATCTCGAACCCGGCCGAGGAGCAGCTTCTCAAGAACGGCGCGCATCAGCAGAAGCTCGCCCGGGCGATCCTGAACGGCATCAAGAAACAGCTCGCCGCCGACACGTCGCTCACGCGTCAGGGCTGAGCCCCGGCTACGGGTTAAATCAAGCCGTGGCGTGGCGGGATCTCGACCGCAGGCCGCACGCTCATTAAAATTTACAAGATCTGTCCGACGACATCACCCGCACGGGAACACGCCTGTCGAGGCCCTTCGCTGAGGCCTCCGGGCAGCCTGAGCGGTGCCGGACCCCTACATCCCCATCATTCCCAGGAGTGAATACACAATGGCTCTCGTTTCCATGCGCCAGCTGCTCGACCACGCTGCCGAGAACGGCTACGGCATCCCCGCCTTCAACGTCAACAACCTCGAGCAGGTTCAGGCCATCATGGCCGCGGCGAGTGAAGTCGGCGCGCCCGTGATCATGCAGGCCTCGGCCGGTGCCCGCAAGTACGCCGGCGAGACGTTCCTGCGTCACCTGATCGAAGCGGCCGTCGAGGCGTACCCGGAGGTGCCGATCTGCATGCACCAGGACCATGGCCAGAGCCCGGCCGTCTGCCAGGGCGCCATCCGCTCGGGCTTCTCGTCCGTGATGATGGACGGCTCGCTGATGGGCGACGGCAAGACCATCTCCTCCTACGAGTACAACGTCGACGTCACCCGCCGCGTCGTTGAGATGGCCCACTGCATCGGCGTCTCCGTCGAGGGCGAGCTCGGCTGCCTCGGCTCGCTCGAGACGATGCGCGGCGACAAGGAGGACGGCCACGGCACGGACGCCACGATGACGCGCGACCAGCTCCTCACCGATCCGGACCAGGCCGCCGACTTCGTGAAGAACACGCAGCTCGACGCGCTCGCCATCGCCATCGGCACCTCGCACGGCGCCTACAAGTTCACGCGCCGCCCCACCGGTGAGATCCTCTCGATCCAGCGCGTCAAGGAGATCCACGAGCGTCTCCCGAACACCCACCTCGTGATGCACGGCTCCTCGTCCGTTCCGCAGGAATACCTCGCCGAGATCCGCCAGTTCGGCGGCGACATGCGCGAGACCTACGGCGTGCCCGTCGAGGAAATCCAGAAGGCGATCCAGCACGGCGTGCGCAAGGTGAACATCGACACCGACATCCGCCTCGCGATGACGGCCGCCATCCGCCGCTACTTCGTCGAGAATCCCTCCGCCTTCGACCCGCGCGGCTACAACAAGCTTGCGCGCGCGGCCGCGACCGAGCTCTGCAAGTCGCGCTACCTCGCCTTCGGCTGCGAAGGCCAGGGCGCCCGCATCAAGCCCGTGTCGCTCGAGAAGATGGCGAAGAAATATGCCGACGGCACCCTTCGCCAGAACGTGCTCTGATTGAGAGCCTCTGACGCTCCTCGCTGACCGAACCGAGGCGCGCAGCCCGGACGGAAACCCCGGACTGCGCGCCTTTTCTCTTGCAATGGAAGACCGACGACCGATGACAACTCCCGAAGGACAGTCCGCCACGAACCTGAAGGGCAAGCGGGGCCTCAAGCGCCTGATCAACGCCACGGGCTACTCGATCAAGGGCATCCGCGCGGGACTCGCCAGTGAGGCGGCCTTCCGCGAGGAGTGCCTGCTCGCCGTCGTGCTCATCCCGGTCGCGCTCCTTCTCCCGGTGACGGTCGTGGAGAAGGTGCTCCTCATCAACGCGGTGCTGCTCCTCCTTCTCGTGGAGATCCTCAACTCCGCGGTCGAGGCCGCCGTCGACCGCGTTGGCATGGAGATCCATCCGCTCGCCGGCCGCGCCAAGGACATGGCGAGCGCCGCGGTCTTCTTCGCCCTCCTGATCGGAGCGGTCACCTGGGGCGCGATCGCGCTGCCCGCGATCTGGGGGCTTTTCTGAGCGCGCACGGGTGCGTCTAGCGTGATTTGCAGAGCATCCCTGCGACTGTGAAGCTCCCGGGCAATTAAAATTCCGTCAACCGAATTTTTTCCTTTCACCCTTCATGGGGAGGCAATCTTTCATGTCAGGTCTTTCCAAGACGAACATCCCGTCCCTCAAGCAGATCTACAGCGGCAAGGTCCGCGACTGCTATGCCGTGGGCGATGACAAGCTCCTGCTCGTCGTCTCCGACCGCATCTCCGCCTTCGACGTGATCCTCGGCGATCCGATCCCGGGCAAGGGCAAGGTCCTCACGGCCCTCACGAACTTCTGGTTCGAGAAGTTGAAGGACGTCATCCCCAACCACCTGACCGGCATCGATCCCGTCTCCGTCGTCAAGCCCGAGGAGGCTGACCAGGTCCGCGGCCGCGCCCAGGTGACGAAGCGCCTGAAGCCGATCCTCATCGAGTGCGTCGCCCGCGGCTACATCATCGGCGGCGGCTGGAAGGACTACCAGGCCACCGGCGAAGTCTGCGGCATCAAGCTCCCGGCCGGTCTGCGCCAGGCCGAGAAGCTCCCCGAGCCGATCTTCACCCCGGCCGCCAAGGCCGAGCTCGGCACGCACGACGAGAACATCTCCTACGAGCGCGTCGTCGAGATGTACGGCGAGAAGGTCGCGAGCACGATCAAGAACGCCACCCTCGAGCTCTACAAGCGCGCCGCCGACTACGCCCTCACGAAGGGCATCATCATCGCCGACACGAAGTTCGAGTTCGGCCTTGACGAGGAAGGCAACGTGCTCCTGATGGACGAGGTCCTCACGCCGGATTCGAGCCGCTTCTGGCCGGCCGACGAGTACGAGATCGGCACGTCGCCGAAGAGCTTCGACAAGCAGTTCATCCGCGACTGGCTTGAGACCCAGCCCTGGAACAAGCGTCCGCCCGCCCCGAAGGTGCCCGAGGACGTGATCGCCAAGACGGCCGACAAGTACCGCGAGGCGCTCCGCCGTCTCACGGGCACGGACATCGAGCCGTAAGCCCCGGGCGGTGACGCGGCCGGGAGGAACGGAGAAGAGAATCCCCGCCCGGCATCACAACCGACCACCACAAGCGCGCCGGAGGACTCCGGCGCGCTCGTTTTTCCCACTTTTCCACCGAAAACGGAACCCAAAATGGCAGAGACCACCAACGCCCCGCTCGTCGGCATCCTGATGGGCAGCAACTCCGACTGGGAGGTCATGAAGAACGCCGCCCAGATGCTCAAGGACTTCGGCGTCCCCTTCGAGGCGCGTGTCGTGAGCGCCCACCGCATGCCCGATGAGATGTTCGAGTACGCCGAGACGGCCGCCGAGCGCGGCATCCGCGTGATCATCGCGGGCGCGGGCGGCGCCGCGCACCTGCCCGGCATGCTCGCCGCCAAGTGCACGCTGCCGGTCTGCGGCGTCCCTGTCCCGTCGAAGTACCTCCGCGGCGTCGACAGCCTGCACTCGATCGTGCAGATGCCCAAGGGCGTCCCCGTCGCCACCTTCGCGATCGGCGAGGCCGGCGCCGCGAACGCCGGCATCTATGCCGCGCAGATCCTTGCGCTCAACGACCCCGAGCTCGCCCGCCGTCTCGCCGACTTCCGCATCGCGCAGAACGCCAAGGCCCGTGCGATGCCCCTCGCGCTCGACGAGCTCGCCTGATTCCCGTCCGGACATAAACATCCTCCTGTCTCCTTCCCGCAGATGACCACTCAAACCACGCTTCTTCCGGGCACGAAGCTCGGACTTCTCGGCGGCGGCCAGCTCGGCCGCATGTTCTCCGAGGCCGCCGCCCGCATGGGCTACCACGTCGTCGTGCTCGAGCCGCATTCCCCGTCGCCCGCCGGCGAGGTCTCGCTCGAGCAGATCGACGCCGCCTATGACTCGGCCGAGGGCCTTGATGAACTCGCCCGCCGAGTCCCCGCCGTGACGACGGAGTTCGAGAACGTTCCCGCGGGGAGCCTCAGGCGCCTCGCCGAGGCCGGTGTCACGACCGCCCCGCATGCGGACGCCGTGGCGGCCACCCAGGACCGCAACGTCGAGAAGGCCTTCATCGAGAAGGCGGGCGTGCCGACGGCGCCCCACGCCGCCGTGCGCACGGAGGCCGACATCGAGGCGCTCCCCGACGATCTCTTCCCCGGCATCCTCAAGACCGCGCGTCTCGGCTACGACGGCAAGGGCCAGGCGCAGGTCGCGAGCAAGGCCGACGTCGCCGCCGCCTGGGAGAAGTTCGGCCGCAAGGACTGCGTGCTCGAGAAGCGCCTCGCGCTCAGGACCGAGGTCTCGGTGATCATCTGCCGCAACGCGGCGGGCGAGACCGCCGTCTTCCCGGTCTGCGAGAACCATCACAGGAACGGCATCCTCGCCTACACGGTGATGCCCGCCCGCATCGACACCGAGCTCGCCGGCAAGGCTCAGCGCTATGCGCGCCAGATCGCCGAGGCGCTCGACTACCGCGGCGTGCTCTGCGTCGAGCTCTTCGTCCTCGAGGACGGCAGGGTGCTCGCCAACGAGCTCGCCCCGCGTCCGCACAACTCCGGCCACGCGACGATCGAGGCCTGCGCCACGTCGCAGTACGAGCAGCAGGTCCGCGTGATGGCCGGGCTCCCCTTGGGCGACACGACGCAGTTCGCGCCCGTGGTGATGCTCAACATCTTGGGCGACCTCTGGTTCGACGCTGACGACAAGCCCGTCACGCCGCCCTGGGAGAAGCTCCTCGCCATGCCGGGCGTCAAGCTTCACCTCTACGGCAAGGCCGAGGCGCGCCATGCCCGCAAGATGGGGCACGCCACCGTGCTCGGCTCCTCGCAGGGCGAGGCGCTCCACCGCGCGTACGAGGCGGCCCGCCTGCTCGGGCTTCCCTTTGCCGAAGAGCTCGCCGAATGATGAAGACGCCTGAGGTTGATCGGGCGGCGATCGAACGCGCCGTCGCAGTGCTTGAGGCGGGCGGTCTCGTGGCCATGCCCACCGAGACGGTCTACGGTCTGGCGGCGAACGCCGACGACGAGGAGGCCGTCACGAACACCTACCGAGCGAAGGGCCGTCCGATGAACCATCCGCTCATCGTGCACGTCGCGGGCGCGGACGACATCGCCTGGTGGGCCGAGCTCACGCCCGAGGCCGAGCTTCTCGCCCGCCGCTTCTGGCCGGGCCCGCTCACGCTCGTGCTCAGGAAGAAGGACCGCTGCGGCCTCTGGGTCACGGGCGGACAGGACACGGTGGCGCTGCGCTGCCCCTCGCACCCGTGGGCGCACGAGCTCCTCGCCGCCTTCGGGGGCTCAAAGCACCGCGGTCTCACGGCGCCCTCGGCCAATTCCTTCGGCCGGATCAGCCCCTCGACCGCGCAGCACGTGCGCGACGACCTCGGGGAGAAGCCCGAGGGCAAGCTTGACCTCATCCTCGACGGCGGCCCCTGCGAGTTCGGCATCGAGTCGACGATGGTGAACCTCTCCTCGGGACGCCCGGAGATCCTGCGCCACGGCATCGTCACCCGCGCCATGCTCGAGGAGGTCCTCGGCTGCCCGGTGCCCGACGCCGGCGCCGATGCGCCGCGTGCCTCGGGGAGGCTGAAGAGCCATTACGCCCCGAAGACGAAGGCCGAGCTTGTGAAGGACGCCGACATCCCGGCCCGTGCGCTCTCGCTCTCGGGCGAGGGCCTCTCGGTCGCGGTCTTCGCGCCCGAGGCGGTCCGCGAGGCTTTGGAGGCCGCGGGCGTGAACCCGCACTGCTTCATCAAGGCCCCTGCCGACGCGCTCTCCTACGGCGCCTTCCTCTACGAGGCGCTCCATGAGCTCGACGCCTCCGGCGCCGGACGCATCCTGATCGCCGAGCCGCCCTCGGACCCCGAGTGGGCCGCGGTCGACGACCGGCTCGGGCGCGCCACCGCCTGATCAGCGCCGGGAACGGCGCAGACGAAGAACCGGAGCCCCATCACTGGGAAGCTCCGGTTTTTTCGCTTCTGGCGTGACTTCGGATTACTTCGAAGTGCTGGTCGTCGAGCTCGTTGAGCCGGTGCCGAGCTTCTCGCTCATCGCGCTCGAGAGCTTCTCGAGCACGACGCCGCCGAGCGACGCCGCGCTCGTGCCTTTCGCGGAGAACTTGCCGTTCTCGTAGCGGATGTTCTCGAGCTTGATCGTTCCGTCGAGCTTGTTGCTGTACTTCTCGATCTTCTTCGAGGTGGAGCTCTTGCCCGCGAGCGACGTGATGAGGGAGGCGAGGCCGGCGACGGCCTGGACCTTCTCGGTCTGTTTCTCGGCGAGCGCCTCGATCTCGGCCTTCGCGACCACGATGTGAATCGGGTCGGTGGTCTTCACCTCGAGACCGGTGAGTGCGGCGTTCTTCCAGCTCACGAGCTGGGAGCCCGAGGCGTTCGTGAGGTCAAGGCTCGCGAGCGACACGTCGCCCTTCCAGCCGGCGACGGTCTTCTCCTTCTCCGTCGTGAGCGTGAGGTCACCCGTGGTCGCGAGCGTTCCGGCGTTGGCTCCGACGCCCGCGTAGCGCTTCATCAGGTTCGAGTAGTTCTTGAGCCCGATCCCCGAGCCCTTCACCGCGACCGTGGCGGCGAGCGGCGAGATGCCGGCCTTGCCGGAGGCGGAGAGCGAGCCGCCGCCCGGGGCACAGGAGAAGGTGAAGTCGCCCTGGCTGTTTTTCTCGGAGGAGAAGTTCTTCGCGGTCAGGTTGATCTTCGAGAGCGTCGTGGAGACGACGGGGCTCCCGGACTCGTCGCGCCAGGTGAGCGACCCGTTCGTGACGGCGGCCGATTCGACGCGCCAGGCCCAGGCGGCGCTGTCGGCCGTCTTGGTCTCGGTCTTCGCCTCGCTCTTTGCCTTGCTCTCGTCGCTCTTTGCGTCAGAGCCGGCGAGCTCAGTGAAATTGAGGCCCTTCTTCGTCATCACCGGACGGATGTCGGGGTTCGTGAGCGAGGCGCTCTTCACGACCACCGAGCGTTTCGCGGTGTCGAGGCTCGAGAGAGTGACGTTCGCGCTCTTCCACTGCGCGAGGGTGGTCTTCCCCTGCGTGAGCGCAAAGTCGGAGACCGTCGCCGAGCCGGAGGCCGTGACGTTGCTCCCCTCGAGGCCCGCCTTCACGTTGAAGGCGATGCCGGCGCGCAGGTTCGCGCCGAGCGCGGCGGTCACGTAGGGCGCGACCGTGGTGAGGGAGAGCTTCGAGCCCGTGAGCTCAGCGTCAACCTTGAGGGGCGCGATCGCGGCGGTGCCCTTGCCCTCGATGTGTCCGCCGAGCGTGTCCGCGGCGAGGGTGAAGCTGCCGGCACTGTCCGCGGCGCTCGAGAGATCCTTCACGGAGGCCGTGAGGTTCGTGACCGCGATGTTCGCGGCGGGCTTCACCGTGGAGTCGCTCCAGCGCAGCTGCGCGTCGGAAAGCGTGGCATTCGCGACGCGCCAGTTCCAGGCAGACGAGGCGGAGGAGGAGGTCTCCGCGGCGGGGGCGGCGGCTTCCTCCGATTCCGAGCCGGCCGCGTTCTGCGCGGCGTCAAGCCCGGCGAGGATGTTGATGCCGGAGGCCGACTTCGCGGCCTTCACGCGCAGGCCCGAGGCGGAGACGTTCTCGACCTCGGCCTTCTGGCTCGTGAGATCAAGCTCGGCGAGCTTCACCTCCGCATTGGCGAGCGAGATGATCGACTCGCCCTTCTGCGTGACGGAGACGCCGGAGAGCCCCGCCGTGCCCGAGAGGAGCATCTTCGCGGCGTTGCCGCCCGTCGGGTTGCGGAAGACGAAGTTGAGGTCGGAGGAGAGGCGGGCGCCCGCGACACGGAAGTCCTCGGTGTTGAGCATCGGGACGATGCGGGCGAGCCGTGCCGCATCGAGGTCCTTCACGCGCAGGTTGAGCGTGGCCTCAAGCGACGAGCCGAAGGGCTTCGTCGTGCCGGTGGCCTCGATCGGGGAGCCGTTCAACTTCATCGAGAGCTCCGGGGTCACGAGGCTCTCGCTCGACGAGTCCATCGTCGAGACGAAGGGCAGCTTGATCGTGATGTCGGAGAGCGTCTCGTCGATGTTGCGCGAGGCGTCCGCGTAGCGCAGCGACGAGTTGGTGACAGAGATGTTGTAGACCGCGAAGGCCGGGAGCGCCCCGTCCGAGGAGGACGAGGACGCGGCGGCGGTCGTGGTGCTCTCCCCGTCCGAGGAGGAGCCCGTGAGCCGCTCGATGTCGGCCTTGAGCTTCTCGTCCATCACGGCGTTGAGCTTGAGGCCGTCGAGCGTGATCTCCTCGACAACGGGAGCGAGCTTCACGATGGACGAGGCGGAGGCGTCGACGCGCAGGAGCGCGAGACTGAGAAGCGGCTCGGACGCGGCGTCGGAGCCGGGAACCGTGAGGCCCTTGAGCTCATAGGCGAGGGTCCAGGGATTAAAGGAGACGTCCTCGAGCGTGACGGCACGGCCGAGCTTCTCGCTGACGGTTTTTTCAAGCACGGTCCGTGTGGCGTACGGGACGCCGAGGAAGCCGATGCCGGAGTAGAGCGCCACCGCGACGGCGGCCGCGCATGCTGTGAACTTGAGTGCCTTGGACATAGTTATCGGGTGCTGCGGAAGCAATGGTGATAAGGAAAATTATCGTTCGTTTGGGGGACGATGGGCGCACCTCGCCGGAGATGATTTGATTTAGTCACATTTGTTTCACAGGGATTTCACCCATGCACAGCTAATCCTTTAGTACTAAGATAAACCTTGTACAAACGTACACAAAGAAGATGCTGACCGACGGCGACTGAAAGCCACGGAAAAGAAAAGTCGGCGGCGTCAAGGAAAGGAAAAAAACATGACCCCATCCGTCTCAAGACGTACCCTCGTGAAGGGCGCGGGCGCGAGCTTTGCCGCGTCTCTCTTCTCCCCCGTCACCCGCGCGGCCGAGGCGGCCGCGCCGGCCTCTGAGGAATGGTCCGGCTGGACCATCTGTGACTCCTGCAACCACATGCCCATGTGCGGCATCCACTTCCGCGCAAAGGGCAACACCGTCATCAGGATCGAGAACTGGAAGGAGCATCCGAATCACTTCCTCTGCTCCAAGGGCATCTCGACCCTGCAGCGTCTCTACAACCCGAACCGTCTGCTCTATCCGCTGAAGCGCACGGCCCCGAAGGGCGCGAAGGACCCGGGCTGGGTCCGCATCGGCTGGGACGAGGCGATCGCGATGATCGCGAAGAACCTGAACGAGGTGAAGGCGAAGTACGGTGCGGAGACCGTTCTCTTTTACTGCGGCGACCCGAAGGAACCGCGTCCGCCGGTGATGCGTCTCGCGCGCTACTTCGGCAGCCCCAACTACTGCTGCGAAAGCTCGGTCGCGTGCAACCTCGCCTACGTGCATGCGCAGGAACTCTCCTTCGGCGGAGAAGTCTCCGGCGGCCCGAACGGGAAGGCGAAGTGCACGATGATCGTCGGCAAGAACGGCTCCTGGGCGTCGCCCCACGGCTTCTACCGCAACCTCCTCGCGCAGAAGGCGAGGGGCCTGAAGCTCATCGTCTCCGACCCGCGCCGCACGAAGGTCGCGGAGCTCGCCGACGTGCACCTGCAGCCGCGCGCCGGCACGGACGGCGCCGTCGCCTGGGGCATGATCCGCGTGCTCGTCAAGGAAAACCTCGTCAAGCGCGACTTCGTCGATCAGTGGTGCACGGGCTACGAGGAGCTCGTGAAATACTGCGAGCGCTTCACGCCCGAGTACGTCGAAGCGGAGACGGGCGTTCCCGCCGAGAACATCATCCAGGCCGCGCGTCTCTTCGCCGACGGCCCCTCTTCGATGATGCTTCCCGGCCAGTCGATCCCGCACCAGGGCAACGGCTGCAACAACGTCCGCGCGTATTCGCTCCTGATGGCCCTCACGGGCAACGTCGACAACGCCGGCGGCTCCACCTTCGAGGACTGGCCCGAGGACTACGTCCGCTGGGACGAGGGTTACACCCGCAGCTTCATCGATCAGAAGTGGTTCAACGAGCCCGAGCAGAAGGCGAAGCGCATCGACCGCGAGTTCGCGCCCGTCTGGAACGAGATGCAGGTGCTCTGCAACCCGAACAAGCTCCCCGAGATGGTCGAGGCGGGCCGCATCCACGCGTTCGCCGGATTCGGCACGAACATCCTGATCTGGCCCTCGCCCGACGAGTACAAGGCCGCGATGAGAAAGATGGACTTCTCGTTCGCGACCGACTACTTCTACCGCGACGACACGCACCATGACATGGATCTGGTGCTGCCCGCGGCGATGAACTTCGAGCGCTACGCGCCCTTTGGCACGCACGGCCGCAAGGTGAGCGCTAGGAAGCCCGTGAAGCCCCTGGGCGAGGCCTGGGAAGACTGGAAGATCGCGCTCACGATCGGCGCGGCCTGCACGGGCGACAGCGACCTCTTCTTCGGCGGCGACCCGGTGAAGGCCTGCGACTCCATCCTGAACGGCTGGGGCACGAGCTACGCCGAGCGCCAGGCGATGCTTCCGAACGTCAACGTCTGCGAGTGGTTCCCGAAGCCCGCGACGGAGAAGTACGCGAAGGGTCTGCTGCGCTTCGATCACAAGCCCGGCTTCCGCACGCCCTCGGGCAAGATCGAGTTCGTCTCGTCTGTTCAGGCCAAGCACGGCTTCCCGGGCCTGCCCGAGTACACGCCGGCGCCGAAGCCCACGGCCGAGTATCCGCTGAAGCTCCTGAACGGCACGCGCCGCCCCTACATCACGCACTCGAAGACCCGCGGCGACCAGCCCTACCTGCTCGAGCTCGAGCCCGAGAGCGTGATCAACATGAGTCCGGACGACGCGGCCGCCCGCGGCATCGCCGAGGGCGACCAGGTCTGGATCACCTCCCCCTACACGTCAAAGAAAGTGCGCGCCCGCGTGCGCGTCACGATCATGATGCAGCCTGGTCTGATCGACGCCCAGTACGGCTGGCGCGGCGACCAGGAGACGCAGGACCTCATCCCGAGAAAGGGCTGGGATCCGATCTCGGGTTACCCCTGCTGCAACGACGTCTGCGTTCAGGTCACCAAGGCCCAGGCGTAAAGGAGGAAGATCATGTCGAAATACGGAATCATCGTCCTCGTTGACAAGTGCGCCGGCTGCCACGCCTGTGCCATCGCCTGCAAGGAGGAGAACCAGGTCGCCCCGGGCATCTTCTACGAGCGGATCCGCCGCTTCGAGAACGCCGAGGCGCGTTACATCAACTACTTCAGGGCCTCGTGCCAGCACTGCGAGAACCCGGCCTGCATGAAGGTCTGCCCGGCGAAGGCCATCCACAAGGGCCCGGCGGGCGAGGTGCTCGTCGACGAGGAGAAGTGCATCGGCTGCCAGATGTGCGCCCGCGCATGCCCCTACGGCGTGCCGCAGTTCAACACGTCGGGCAACACGAACTACTTCGGCGACAAGATGCCGCTCGCCGTGCGCGACCTCGAGCCCTGGCAGAAGCACCGCGCGGGACGCGCCGAGCACTGCACGCTCTGCACGCACCGCACCTCGCAGGGGCGTCCGCCCGCCTGCGTCGAGGCCTGCGGCATCGGCGCCATGGTCTGGGTTGACTACGAGAACCCGACCAAGGACACCGAGAAGCTCATCGCCGCGGCGAAGATGATGAACAAGGCCGCGGGCACCGAGCCCAAGGTCCGTTACATCGCCAGGCACATGGACGTCGAGAAGTACCCGCTGAAGCTCTGAGCCTTGAGAAAAATGAAAAGGGCGGGTCCCCAAAGGATCCGCCCCGGCATTCTTCAAGCGCCTCAGTTCTTCTGCGCGAAGAGCGCGGCCGCGGCCTCGAGCAGCGTCGCCGCGTCCCTGTAGGGCCCCGCCTCGGGGCCCTTTTCGTTGATGGCCGCGGCAACCGCCTGCATCATCGGGGCGGCGTGCTTCCCGAGGAAGTCACGCGCCGTGTCCTCCTCGCCGCGCAGTCCTAGCACCGCGAGAAAGCCGAGCATCAGGCCGAGGTGATCCTCGGGCACGACGGGACCGGCGGAGAGCTCGAGGCCCGCGTCCTCGTAGATCCTGCGGCACTCGATCTGGGCGGCCTGGCAGTTGAGGCGGTCGGCGCTCGTGTAGACGCTCTCCGTGAGCGGAATGGTCTTCTCACCCACGCCGAGGAAGAGCTTCGCATAGGCCTGCGCGAGCTCAAGGTCGGCGGGCGGCGCGTGCGCGGCGATCTCGTCGACCTTTGTGAAAAGCACCTCGTCAGGCGCGCCGCAGCGCGCGGCCTCCTCGGCGATCGTCTCCGCGGCCGCGGGGAGCGCGGAGGCGGCGCCCAGGGTCTCGGGCTGCAGGAAGAGGAGGGCGAGCGCGTCGAAGGCGGGCTGAAGGGCGGTGACGGAGGGGGTGGTCATGATGCGGGGCCGTTGAAGCAAAAACCCGGACTGCTTCGATCTGCAGCCCGGGTTCGGGAATTGGTGGAGGCGGCGGGAGTTGAACCCGCGTCCGAAAATCGTTTTCTGGCGGTTCTACATGCGTAGCCGAATGATTTGGATCTCAGCAGCCGTTTTGCCGATCGGCGGGCCAGCGGCTGCCCAGCCGTCTAAGTTTCGGAACGCCGTCGACGACAGCCGGCGCACCTAGGCTTTGTAATTTGATACTGCTGACGGTTGCCCGTCCTGACCCAAAGTCAAGTCAGTGCAGCATCCCGCGGGATTAGGCCGCGAGAGCGAAACGCTTGTTGTTGGCGTTTAATTGATTGCAGCGGATTTACGAGGTGACTGCACCTCGGCATGCCCCGGACAGCGTCAGTATCCTCGTCGAAACCAAGGCGCCCCCGGAAATCGGTAGAGGGGAATCATAGCGAAAAGCCCGGAGCCCGTGTGTAACACGTTCACAGACTGTCGCATTCCGTGACTCAGCCGCGACGGATCGCCCACTCGAAGAGGTCCGCCGGTGACGTGGCCACGAGTTCGGTGATGTCAGCCGGCGTGGGGGAGGGCTGGCAGCCCCAGGCCACCCAGGCGAAGGGGAGCCCCGCGGCGTGCGCGGCCTCGGCGTCGAAGGTGCTGTCGCCCGCGTAGACCGCGTGCGCGGCGGTGATGCCGGTGTCCTCTAGCGCCTTGATGAGGCTGTCGGGCTTCGGCTTCACGGCCGTGCCGGGCATGCCGACGCCGATCACGACGGCCATGTGGCGCGTGAGGTCGAGTTCGTCGCAGACCGCGCGCGTGAGCTCGATCGGCTTGTTCGTGACGATGCCGCAGGCGATGCCCGCCTCGGTGAGCGCGCGCAGCAGGTCGCGGATGCCCGTGAAGAGCGGGGAGTGCGAGACGCCGCGGCGACGGTAGTTTTCGAGGAACTCCTCGCGCATCTCCGGGAACTTCGGGTCGTCACGCTCGATGCCGAAGGCCGTGCGCAGGAGCGCCGGGGCGCCGTGCCCCGCGGGGGCTCGCAGCACCTCCATGGAGAGCTCGGGCAGGCCGCGGTCGCGGAGCATGTCGTTCACGGCGCCGCCGAGGTCCGGGGCGGTGTCGACGAGCGTTCCGTCAAGATCGAAGAGGAAAAGTTGCGTGCGCATGGCTTCTCGAATCGGTGAGTGAAGGCAAAAACGTTAGCAAGTGTAAAAGAAAAGCCCCCGCCGGAGAGACAGGGGCTTTTGTTGCTCTTTAGCTACGAATGCTCAGGGCACTCGCGTGAGGGAGCATTAGTTGGCCGGACGGGCGCCGATGACTTCAACGACAGCGCGGCGGTTCGGCTGCAGGCAGTCGACGAGCTGACGGAAGTTCTTGACCTGGCCGTTAGCGGACGGATCCGGGCAGTTGACGACCGGATCGGCCTCGCCCTTGCCCTCAGCCTTGATCAGGGCGGCGTCGACGCCCTTGTTCACGAGGTAGGCCTTGACGGCGTCGGCACGCTTCTCGGAGAGAGCCTGGTTGTAGGACTCGGAACCGATTCGGTCGGCGTAGCCGGTCGAGAGGATGACTTCGAGATCAACGCCGGCGATGCGGGAGACGAGGTCATCAAGGATGGCCTGGCCCTCAGCCTTGAGCTGGGCGGAGTTGAAGTTGAAGAGCATGTCGGCGGAGAAGGTCACCTTCTCAGCCTGCTGGGCGGGGGCGGGAGCCTCGGCGGTGCAGGCCTGCTTGTCGAGGATGTCGGCGTCGCACTGGCAGCCGGCGCCTTCAACACCGAGGGCCTCGGCGAGGGCCGGGGTCCAGAAGCCCGTGCGCCAGCAGAGATCGGTGGAGTTCACCACGATCTGGCCGGAGGAGGACTGGACATAGGGAACCACCTTGTCGGCGGCGGAGGCGCCGAAGGCGATGAGGAGAGCGGCGGCAGCGCCGCAGAGCTTCGCGGAAGTCTTCATTTAAGGGATCCTTTATAAAGAACAGGACGAGAGTGAATGCCTGCCCTTCCTGAAACAAAGAGACGGCACTGAAAAGTCATCCCGGGTTCGGGAGTGGTCCGCCGGGGCGGGGTCTTCCCGAGAGAAAACGACCCTGACGGATCAACAGATTTCTTCGCCGCCATTATAGAAAGGGCGGGGACAAGCCGCAAAAAACGGCTGTCCCTGAAACTGTCCGGGCGGGGGGAGGAGGTCACGCCTCAGCCCCGCGGGAACCGGAAGAATAGCGAAAAAAAGTGACTCAGATTCGATTTTGCCACGATTGCGCAATCGCAACGGCCTGGTCGGCCTCGGCGCCGCTGCGGTATTCGACAACGACGTTCTTTTTCATGATGAGCTCGCCCGCGACCCAGGTGTGCGTGATTGCCTCGCGGCCCGAGGCGTAGAGGATCTGCGCGGCCGGGTCCTGCACGGGGAGCGACTCGGGACCCGCGAGATTGATCGCGAACATGTCGGCGGCCTTGCCGAGCTCGATCGAGCCGATCTCATCGTCCCACTTGAGCGCGCGAGCGCCGCCCAGGGTGGCGGCCTCGAGCATCGCGAAGACGGGAGCGGAGGTCGGGTCGCCCGAGACGCACTTGTCGAGCATCGCGGCGAGGCGGGTTTCGCCGAGCATGTCGAGCTTGTCGTTGCTCGCGGCGCCGTCGGTGCCGATGCCGACGTTGATGCCGGCCTCGAGGAACTTCGGGAACGGCGCGAAGCCCGAGGCAAGCTTCAGGTTCGAGCACGGGCAGTGGCAGATGGAGGCGCCCGCCTCGGCGATGCGCGCGATGTCCGCATCGTTCGAGTGGACCATGTGGACGGCGATCAGGCGGTCGTTGACGAGCCCGAGACGGTCAAGGCGCTCAATCGGGCGGCAGCCGTGGTCGCGGATCGAGTCGGAGACCTCGCCCGCGGTCTCGTTGACGTGCATGTGGATCGGCAGGCTGTACTTCTCGGAGAGCTCCGCGCAGGCCTTGAGCGCCCTGTCGGAGACCGTGTAGGGCGCGTGCGGGCCGACGGAGGCGCGCACGAGCGGATCGGCGCCGAGGCTCGTGAAGAGCTCCTCGGAGGCCTCGAGGTAGCCGTCCTCGTTCTTCGCCCACGCGGTGGGGAAGCCGATCACGATGCCCGAGACCACGCAGCGCAGGCCGGCCTTTCTCAGGCCCTCGGCCGCGGACTTCGGGAAGAAGTAGTGGTCGGAGGCGGTCGTCACGCCGCCCGCGGCCATCTCGAGACCGGCGAGCCAGGCGCCGTCACGGACCCACTCCGGGCTCATGAGCTTGCCCTCGGCGGGCCAGATCTTGGTCGTGAGCCAGTCCATGAGCGGGAGGTCGGCGCCGAGGCCGCGCACGAGGTTCATCGCGACATGCGTGTGCAGGTTCACGAAGCCCGGCAGAAGGGCGCTCTGCGGGAGCGAGACCGTCTCGCGGGCGGTGATGCTCGCGCGGGCCTCCTCGATGGGCAGGATCGCCGCGATGCGGCCTTCGCGCACGGCGACGGCGGTGTTTTCAAGAATGACGCCGCGGGGGGCGACGGGGATGACCCAGCGGGCCTCGATGAGAATGTCTGCTTGCATGACGCGTCAGAGTGTCCGTACGGAGTGACGGCAGGTAAATTTCCCGTGCGAATCCGTGGATTCGGGCGGGGGTTGTGATCTTTTGCGGCGACCACCCGGCTCCGGGAGATCGCCGCCGAAACTGATAAAATAACCTGTTTCCAATCTTGCCGCAGGTGCCGGCTCCCCCGGGCGACCCGTTTGTCGCCCTGATGATGAGTCCCCGAAAAGCGCCCGCGGCCTTTTGTGCGCTCCTTTGTCTGACTTCCCCCGCGGGCGGAAAGTCCGTCAGGAGCGCAATCCTTCTATCAGGGTGTGCAATGGACGAAGAAAAGAAGAACGAAGGCGAGGAGCAGAACGAAGCCGGTGCGGTCACTGACGCGGAAGACGCGCAGGAGCCCGAGGAGGCGGCGTCTCCCACCTCGGGCGACGCCATTGCACAGGAGCTTCTCCCGGTCGCCATCGAGAGCGAGATGCGCCAGTCCTACCTCGATTACGCCATGAGCGTGATCGTGGGACGCGCGCTGCCCGACGTGCGTGACGGCCTGAAGCCCGTTCACCGCCGCGTGCTCTACGCGATGAAGGAGATCTCCAACACCTGGAACAACCCGACGAAGAAGGCCGCCCGCGTGGTGGGCGAGGTCCTCGGCAAGTTCCATCCGCACGGCGACAGCGCGGCCTACCAGACGATCGTGCGCATGGCGCAGGACTTCTCGATGCGCTACCCGCTCGTCTACGGCCAGGGCAACTTCGGCTCGATCGACGGCGACAGCGCGGCGGCCATGCGTTACACCGAAGTGCGCCTCATGAAGATCGCCGAGGAGATGCTCGCCGATCTGCACGAGGACACCGTCGACTACATCCCGAACTTCGACAACTCCGAGATGGAGCCTGTCGTGCTGCCCACCCGTCTGCCCGAGCTTCTCGTGAACGGGTCGTCGGGCATCGCGGTCGGCATGGCGACCAACATTCCGCCCCACAATCTCCGCGAGACCGTCGACGCGTGCGTGCACACGCTCGAGCACCCTGACTGCTCGATCGAGGAGCTCATCCGCCGCATGCCCGCCCCGGACTTCCCCACCGGCGGCATCATCTTCGGCATCTCCGGCGTCCACGAGGGCTACCGCACCGGCCGCGGCCGCGTGCTGATGCGCGCCCGCACGCACCTCGAGGAGTTCGGCAACGGCCGCACCCGCATCGTCGTCGACGAGATCCCGTACATGGTCAACAAGCGCGTGATGTACGAGCGCATGCACGAGCTCTGGCGCGACAAGAAGCTCGAGGGCATCTCCGAGATGCGCGACGAGTCCACCCGCCAGGTCCGCATCGCGATTGACCTGAAGATGGGCACGATGCCCGAGGTTGTGCTCAACAACCTCTTCAAGAACACGCAGATGCAGGAGAGCTTCGGCATGAACATGGTCGCCCTGGTGGACGGCCAGCCGATGCTGCTCAACCTGAAGCAGATGATCACGCACTTCCTCGCGCACCGCCGCGAGGTCGTCACCCGCCGCACGGTCTTCCGCCTGCGCAAGAGCCGCGAGGCCGGCCACATCCTCGCCGGCCAGGCGATCGCGCTCGCCAACATCGACGAGTTCATCCGCCTGATCCGCGCCGCGAAGACCGTCGAGGAGGCCCAGGCCTCGCTCATGGGCCGCGGCTGGCCGCTCGGCTTTGCCGCCGAGATCACGGCGCGCGCGGCGACGTACGGCCGCGACGCCGAGCCCGAGGGGCTCGATCCGACGCGCGGCCTGCAGCCCGACGGTCTCTACTACCTCACGAAGACCCAGGTCGACAACATCCTCGCGATGAACCTGAGGCGCCTCACGGGCCTCGAGCGCGAGAAGATCCTCGCCGACTACTCGGCGATGATGGAGCGCATCTTCGACCTCATCGACATCCTGCGCCGTCCCGAGCGCGTCACGGCGATCATCCGCGACGAACTGCTCGCGATCCGCGCGGCCTTCGGCGACGACCGCCGCTCGACCATCGACCTCGAGGGCGACCCGAACTTCAACAAGCGCGACCTCATCCCGCGCCGCGACATGGTCGTGACGATCACGCATGGCGGGTTCGTCAAGAGCCAGGAACTCGCCGACTACAACGCGCAGTCCCGCGGCGGCAAGGGCAGGAACGTCCAGGCCACGCTCAAGGATGACGAGATCGAGAAGCTCTTCGTGGCCAATTCGCACGACATCATCCTGTGCTTCTCCACGCTCGGCCAGGTCTACCCGATCGACGTCTTCGACCTGCCCGAGGGCAAGGCGAACTCGCGCGGCCGTCCGATCGTGAACCTGCTCCCGCTCGACGAGGGCGAGCACATCAGCTTCATCCTCCCGATCCAGGGTTTTGACGAGGAGAAGAACGTCGTCTTCGCGACGAACCTCGGCACAGTGAAGCGCACGCCGCTCTCGGCCTTCGCCAACGCCCGCAACAAGGGCATCCGCGCGATCACGCTTGACGAGGGCGAGTACCTCGCCGGCGTCACGATCACCTCGGGCGAGGACGACATCTTCGTCTTCTCGAGCGCCGGCCGCTGCGCCCGCTTCAGCGAGACGGCGATCCGCGTCATGGGCCGCGCGGCCCACGGCGTGAAGGGTCTGCGCCTCGGTGCGGGCGAGAAGCTCGTCGGTCTCTGTGCCGCGCAGGAGGGCGAGGAGAAGTTCATTCTCACCGCGACCGAGCACGGCTTCGGCAAGCGCACCGCAATCGCCGAGTACCCGAGGAAGGGCCGCGGCATCCGCGGCGTGATCGCGATCCGCACCTCCGAGCGCAACGGCAGCCTCGTGGCGGCCTTCGTCGTCACAGACGAGGACGACATCATGCTGCTCTCGACGGGCGGCAAGGTGATCCGCACCCGCGCGGGCGAGGTTCCGGTCCGCAGCCGCAACACGCAGGGCGTGAAGCTCATCAGCTTGGGCGAGGACACCCTCGCCTCGGTCGAGCGCATCGAGCGCACGGGCGAGGAGGATGACGAGGAGGTCACGCACCTTGAGATCGAGGAGGTCGACGAACCCGAGGACGCGCTCCCCGAGGATGACGACGCGGACGAGGCCGACGAGGCCGATGACGCCGCGGAGGATTCCGACGAGGGCGAGGCCGAGGAAACGCCGAAGCCCTAAACTTCTGTCACACTCCGGGACGGCCTCGGCCGTCCCCGCTGAACGGCCGCCCCCGGGCGGCCGTGCCAACATCAGGGAAGCCCCCCGACTTTCCGTCCCCTTTCTCTGGAGAGATTCCCCATGGCACGTCCCTACAACTTCGCCGCCGGCCCCTCGACGCTTCCCGAGTCGGTTCTTAAGCGCATCCAGTCCGAGATCATGGACTGCGGCTGCGGCTACTCGATCCTTGAGGCGAGCCACCGCGGCGCGGTCGTCATGGGGATGATCCGCGACCTGCGCGCGCGCATCCGCTCGCTCCTCAACATTCCCGAGAACTACGACATCCTCTTCTGCCCGGGCGGCGGCCACATGCAGTTCGCCATGGTGCCGATGAATCTCCTCGGCGCCGGGACGCTCTCGACCTACATCATCACGGGCTCGTGGAGCAAGGCGGCCGCCAAGGAGGCGCTGCGCTTCGGCCGCGTGCAGACGGCCTACAACGGCTCGGGCACCCGCGTGCCGGGCGACGACGAGATCGAGATCAACCCCGAGACGAGCTACTGCGCGTACTGCGAGAACGAGACCGTGCACGGCGTCGAGTTCAAGGTCCCGCCCTCGATGGAGGCCACTCCCTCGGTGCCGCTCGTCGCGGACCAGTCGAGCAACTTCCTCTCGCGCCCCGTTGACGTCTCGAAGTTCGGCCTCATCTGGGCCGGCGTGCAGAAGAACTTCGGCGTGCCCGGCATCGCCGTCGTGATCCTGCGCCGCGATCTTCTCGGCCTCGCGAGCAACGAGGTGCCGATGATGCTCAACTACAGCGTCTACAGCCGCTCCGAGAGCGTCATGAACACCCCGCCCGTCTTCGCCCTCTACGTCTCGCACCTGATGGCGCAGTGGATCGAGGAGAAGGGCGGTCTCGAGGCGATGAACAGGCTCGCCATAGAGCGCTCGACCATCGTCTACGACGCGATCGACTCGATGCCTGAGATGTACACGGGCCACGTCGAGAAGGATTCGAGGAGCCGCATGAACGTGGTCTTCCGTCTGCGCGACGAGCAGCTCACGCCCGTCTTCGTGAAGGAAGCAGCCGCCGCGGGCCTCGTCAATCTCGCCGGCCACCGCTCGGTGGGGGGACTGCGCGCCTCGCTCTACAACGCCATGCCGCCCGAGGGCGCCGTGGCGCTCGCGAACTTCATGAAGGACTTCGCCCACAGGCATCCGCTGAACGTCACCGTTCCGGTCGCCGGCGGCAATTGATTTTGAGAGTTAAAGAATGGCTCTGACTGTTCCGGTCATCACCATCGACGGCCCGGCCGCAAGCGGCAAGGGCACGATCGCGGAGCGTGTCGCCCGCGAGCTCGGCTTCCACTACCTCGACAGCGGCGCGCTCTATCGTCTGACGGCGGTGGCGGCACTGCGCGCGAAGGCCGACTTCAACGATCCCGCCGCCCTGGAGGCGGTCGCCCTCGGGCTCGCCCCCGAGTTCCGCGACTCCCGCGTCTGGCTCGCCGGCGAGGACGTGAGCGCGGCGATCCGCACCGAGGAGGCGGGCGTCGCCGCCTCGCGCGTCGCCGCGGTCCCGGGCGTCAGGAAGGCGCTCTTCGACCTGCAGCGAAACGCCGCCCGCGCCCCCGGTCTCGTCGCCGACGGCCGCGACATGGGCACGGTGGTGTTCCCCGAGGCGCCGCTCAAGGTCTTCATGACGGCCTCGGCCGCCGTGCGCGCCGAAAGGCGTGCGCTGCAGCTCGAGGCAAGGGGAGAGAAGGCCGACCGCGAGGCGCTCCGGCGCGACCTCGAGGAGCGAGACCGCCGCGACCGCGAGCGTGCGACGGCCCCCCTCGTCGCGGCCGCGGACGCCCGCGAGCTCGACACCTCGGAGATGCCCATTGACGAGGTCGTGAAAAAAGTCCTCGAATGGTGGCGACTCGCGAGCTAAGTTGCTGTAACATACCCGTTTCTTCGGCGGTCACCGACCCAAAGGAGGCCGCCATTTTCATCAACTCCGCCTGCATCGGAGCTCACAGGGAGCGCCGGTCCGCAGGTGTGCCTTATTTCATTCCCCTTTTTCACAATGTCCAACGAAATCAACCAGCCCGAATCCTTCGCCGAGCTTTTTGAGCAGAGCCTTGCCAGCCAGGAAATGCGTCAGGGTGAGGTCATCACCGCTGAAGTCGTCCGCGTCGACTACAACTTCGTCGTCGTCAACGCCGGCCTGAAGAGCGAAGCGTACGTGCCTATCGATGAGTTCAAGGATGACAACGGCGAAGTCACGGTTCAGCCCGGCGACTACGTCTCCGTCGCTATCGAGTCCGTTGAGAACGGCTACGGCGACACGATCCTCTCGCGCGACAAGGCCAAGCGCCTCGCCGCCTGGATGAACCTCGAGCAGGCGCTCGAATCCGGCGAGCTCGTCAAGGGCACCGTCACGGGCAAGGTCAAGGGCGGCCTCACCGTCATGACCAATGGCATCCGCGCCTTCCTCCCGGGTTCGCTCGTCGACACCCGTCCGGTCAAGGACACGACGCCGTACGAAGGCCAGACCTACGACTTCAAGGTCATCAAGCTCGACCGCAAGCGCAACAACGTCGTCGTCTCCCGCCGTGCCGTCGTCGAAGCCAACATGGGCGAAGAGCGCGCGAAGCTCCTCGAGACGCTCGAGGAAGGCGCCATCGTTAAGGGCATCGTCAAGAACATCACCGACTACGGTGCGTTCGTTGACCTCGGCGGCATTGACGGCCTCCTGCACATCACCGACCTCGCCTGGCGCCGCGTCCGCCACCCGAGCGAAGTCGTCACGGTCGGCCAGGAGATCACCGCCAAGGTTCTCAAGTTCGACAAGGAGAAGGTTCGCGTCTCCCTCGGTCTCAAGCAGCTCGGCGAGGATCCGTGGATCGGCATCGCCCGCCGCTACCCGAAGACCACCCGCCTCTTCGGCAAGGTCACGAACATCACCGACTACGGTGCGTTCGTTGAGGTCGAGGCCGGCATCGAGGGTCTCGTGCACGTCTCCGAGATGGACTGGACCAACAAGAACATCGATCCGCGCAAGGTTGTCACGCTCGGCGCTGAGGTCGAGGTCATGGTTCTCGACATCGACGAGGATCGTCGCCGCATCAGCCTCGGCATGAAGCAGTGCAAGCCGAATCCCTGGGGCGAGTTCGCTCAGTCCCACAAGAAGGGCGACCGCGTCAAGGGCCAGATCAAGTCGATCACCGACTTCGGCGTGTTCATCGGCCTGCCCGGCGGCATCGACGGCCTCGTGCACCTCTCCGACCTCTCCTGGAACGAGTCCGGTGAGGACGCCGTCCGCCAGTACAAGAAGGGCGACGAGGTTGAGGCCATGGTCCTCGGCATCGACACCGACCGCGAGCGCATCAGCCTCGGCATCAAGCAGCTCGGCGGCGATCCGTTCGGCACGTTCTCCTCGACGCACGAGAAGGGCGCTGTCGTTCAGGGCACCGTCAAGTCGGTTGACGCCAAGGGCGCCGTGATCGACCTCGGCAACGACGTCGAGGGCTACCTCCGCGCCTCCGAGATCTCCTCGGACCGCGTTGAGGACGCCTCGAGCGTTCTGTCCGTCGGCCAGGCCATCGAAGCCGCCGTCATCAGCCTCGATCGCAAGAACCGCAGCATCCAGCTCTCCATCAAGGCGAAGGACGCTGCCGAGGCCCGCGTTGCGCTTGACCGCGTCAACGCCGATGCCGGCTCCGCCACGGGCACGACCAACCTCGGTGCCCTGCTCAAGGCCAAGCTCGAGCAGAAGTAATCCGCGTCAGTGGAGGCAACCATGGGTATTTCCATTACAAAGTCTGAACTGCTCTCCGAGCTCTATGGCCGTCTTCCGACGTTCCGTGAGCGCGACTGCATGGACGCGGCGGCTGTGATCATCGACTCGATGAGCCAGACGCTCGTTGAAGGCAGCCGCATCGAGATCCGCGGCTTCGGTTCGTTCGGTCTCAAGTACCGTCCGGAGCGCATCGGCCGCAATCCCCAGGACGGTTCAGCGGTTGCTGTGCGCGCTCGCTACACGGTGTTCTTCAAGGCCGGCAAGAGCCTTCGTGAACGCGTGGACCAGAGCCGCGAAAACTGATCCAAGACTCTGCAGTTTTCTCCCCGGTCAATCCGGGGAGGGACTGCAGAAACGGATTCCTTCAGAAGGAGCCGCACTCCGCTCTAAACGGAGGCGCGGCTCTTTTTTTTCGTCTGTCGGTCCGAGGGGAGGGAGCGGCAGGATTTTGTGATATCCC
>NZ_JAUNSF010000164.1 GCF_030539355.1 Sutterella sp. | reverse complement strand
ATGATCGCAAGCAACGTCTCCAGCCTCCTGCGGTCCTCCGGCTCCGCGAAAGTTTCTTTCCTCCATATGAGCCAGTAGTCCTCCGAGGCCACAGGCACGAACACGAGCTTGCTCGCCGCGGCGGCGGTCTCGAGGCACATCCCCGCCTCGCCGTTCCCGGCGGCGATCGCGGTCGCGACGGCAAGGTGCGAGGGTTCGATGGAGGAGAGGTTCAGATCCTTGAGAACCAGGCCTTCCTTGTGCAAGTACTCCTGCGTGAGCACCGACGTGCCGGTCCCGGGAGCGCGTCCCACCCAGGGGATCTTCTTCTCCACCACGTCCTTGAGGCACGTGATCGAGCCCTCGAGCGAGGGCTTCAGTGCCAGACCCTGGCGCCTCACGCAGAAGAGGCAGCCCTCCATGCCGTCGGGGTCGATCAGCTGGCTGTAAAGCTTCGCGGCCGCGCCGTTCGGAGTTCCGTCCGACGGGAAATTGAAGCCGGCGATGTCGCAGTCACCGGCCTTCAGGGCTTCCAACCCCTGTCTGCTCGTGTTGAAACGCAGATCAAGAAGGATCTTCTGCTCCTGGGCATGGCGCTGCAGGCACACGAGCCGTGAGTCGTAGCACCCCATGATGCGGATGATGGTCGCGTCCGGGTCACAGGCGGTCGCATAGGCATGGTTGAGCTCGGCGCGGATGCGGGTGAGCTCCATGGCGTTGCGAGCTCTCACGCTGCGCTCGGCCCAGAGGAGCTTCATCGCGAGCGGCGTGAGGCGGGCGGGCCTGCCCTGTTCACGGACGATGAGCTTCTGTCCGATAAGGGTCTCGGCCGCCTCAATGCGTCCCCAGAGGTGCCGGTAGGAGAGGCCGAGACTGCGCGCGGCCTGCTGGATGGACTTCTCCGACTCGATGGCCGAGAGATCCCGTATGAGATTGTTCTTGAGGACCGGCTCTGCAGCCTCGTCTGGCAGCAGCCGGTAATAGAGGTCGACGGAAAGCATGATCAAGCCTGATCTGTTCGACAGTCACTGACTTAATCAATTGTAAAGAAAAGACCCGCGCCCCCGATAGCCGTCTCCCTGGCCTACCCGGGAACGCGGGCCTTTTCAACCGGCTCGCTGTATGTTCTGTGCCTCACGGGACCGGCAACTATGTGTCACTCGGTCAGAGGCAGGGCGTAGCTTATGACTTCCCGGGCATATGTTCAAGCCGCACAATTAAAAAAGTTTGCGCGGGATCATGCGAAAGTACCTTCTTCGGGGATGCCGGCATGCGTCCTTTCGGCTGACGGGGATATTACACCTTCGGGTTAGAGAGGCCCTCCGGAACCGCATGGAAAAGGGCGAGTCCTGAAAATTCACCGACCCGCAGGACCACGCCTTCGCGAGCGGAAATCGTGTTCCTGCAGGTACTTTCTCCTAGCGTATACAGGTGAGTGGCAGGACTGCAACGGATGGGCGCCCGGGGATCCCGCTGCCGACGACTACGGCCTTGTCCCGGGCTGTCCTTCAACTGCTCCCGGAGAAGAGGGGGTGTCATCCCGCCGGGAACGCTCACACTCTTCAGCAAGGAGCATCCAAAACTACTCCGAAAGGCGGTCATTCCGGTCGCGAACCGCTCCGTATGATTCAGTCATGCCGCCGCGCTTCCGGCCTCGCCGTCCAACAACGCAATGCCCCGCGACGCACCGAAACAGTTCAGCAGCACACTCCCGTCACCACCTTCACTGCGAAACGCTCATGACTGCCTCCGAAGTCACATCAAGCTCCACCGCGGCCGATGCCGCCTCCTCGTTCATCGAGTCCGTCACCGCGCTCCCCGCCGGCCTCGCGGCCGCAGCGCTTCAGGATCCCGCCGCCGCCCGGAAGTTCGCCGAGAACGTGCTGCAGTTCCGGAACGGCGCGCTGGAGTCGCTGCCGTGGTTCCTCGAGCAGGCCGACCGCGCGCTCTTCCCCATCGCGGGCACGATCGCGAGCATGCGGAAGTTCTTTGAGACCGAGTTCGGCGCGGGCGAGGTGGCGCTCAAGAGCTTCGACCGCAATTCGCCGCAGATGATCCGCAAGATGGCGCTCGGCACCTGGGCCGTCGAGAAGCTCTGCGTGGGCCTCGAGCCGGAGGTCGCGGGACCGGTGCTCGCCGACATGGAATGGTGGAAGGCGTTCACCACCGACTGGGTGCTCGATCACTTCACGCCTTGGGCCCTCTGGATCGCGCTTCCCCCCGAAACGACGGCAGAAGGAGAAGGAAAGGGCAGGGCGCTCCGCGGCTTCTTCACCGGCCTCACCGCCACCGAGTCCGGCCCCGCGCTCTGGTGCCAGCCGGCCTATGGTCATGGCGACCTTCCTCCCGAGGAATGGTTCGAGATCCCGCTTCGGTCCGGCAGGACCTTGGGCGACGTCGCCGGGTCGCTCGCCTTCACGCACTTCGCCGCAGGCGTCCTCGAGGAACAGGCAGGAGAGAAGGGCGATTCGGCCGCAGTTGCAGGCGCCTCATGGCGCGATCGCATGGGAGCAAAAGTCCGCGCGCACGCGGCGAAGTTCCTGCCGCTCTTGGTCGCCGCGGTCGGTGACGAATACGCCCGCGAGTGCCTCCGCGTGGATCTTGGGGCACACGCCTCCGAGCCCGCCAGCACGGCGCTCCCCGTCCGCGACACCCGGGGCGGTGACGTGGCCTTGATCCGCGCGATGACCGCCCGCACGCTCACGGTCGTGAAAGTCACGCAACAAAAAGCAAAAGATCTCAACTGAGCAGGACAGCCTCCGACGCACTGCACTAGAGTCACCTAATCACGACACGCCCGGGTCTTCCCCGGGCCGCCCCGAACCAGCCACGGACCCCGCTCATGACCGCCACTGCCTACAAGCCGCCGCTTCCCGATGACGCCGTTCCCGAGCCGAAGGACCTGACGCGCGGCGTGCTCGCCTCGTGGACGCTTCCGCTCAAACGCTTCGGCGGCAGCTACACGAAGACTCTGGTCGCCTTCCGCCAGTGCGCACTCATGAGGCTGCCGTGGTTCGCGAAGGCTGCCGACCGGGCGTTCCTGCCTGTCTCGGGGTTCGTCGCCATGAGAAAGCGCGAGCTCATTGATCGCGGTGCGCCCCCTGAGCTTCTCGCAGACTTCGACCGTCACGCGCCGCAGATCATTCATTCGCTCGTGAGCGGTGCCTGGGCGGTCGAGAAGATCTGCGTCGGGTTCTCGAAGTCCGTGAGCCGTGCGGTGCTCGAGAACCAGGGCTGGTGGCGTGACTTCCCCTGCGACTGGCTCCTCGAGCGCTACCGGGCGATGAGCATCTACATCGCGATCCCCGAGGACGACCTGCGCGACGACTTCGGCGGGTACCTCACGGGCCTCACCATCCGCGAGGACGGTCCGGCGCTGTACTTCCAGTACGTTCACCCGAGCGGCATGACGCTCCCCGAGATGTACGGCGAGATCCCCCTGCGCCGCGGCGTGAAGCTCGGCCGCATCCAGGAGGTCCTGCGCTACGACCACTTCGCCTTCGACGTGCTCGCGCACAAGGACGAGCTCTCGGCGAAGCCCGGCGAGCCGCCCTTCCGCGAGCGCATGACCGAGGCGGTCCGCGTGAGCGCCGCCGTCGTGCTCCCGCTCCTCATCGCCGCGCTCGGCGACGAGTTCGACCGCCGGTGCCTTGACTGGCACCCCTCGAGCGACACCGCCACGGAGCTTGGGAGCAACATCTCCTTCCACCAGCCCGGAATGAGCGACGAGGAGATGCTCAACGCGATGAGCTGCGGGACCGTCAGGATCGTGGAGATCACCAAGCCGACGGCCCGCGACCTCAACTGAGACCTCTCGCAAAAAAAACGAGAAGACAAGCCTGCCCGCGGTCATCGGCAGCCGCGGGCGAGGCACGAATTACACTTGAGCTGTAACTCTATGAGTTAGGGAATCGAACGGCAGGA
>NZ_JAUNSF010000163.1 GCF_030539355.1 Sutterella sp. | reverse complement strand
GAGATTTAATTTCCGGGGCGCATCCATTTGCGCGGTGTTTTTGAATTTCGCGGCAGCTCGTTGCTGCCCGATGTGCTTCGCAGTTTAGGCACGGAAAAAGAGAAATGCAAGAGCTTTGAGGAACTCGCTAGGATGATGTCGAATCCATAAAAATCAATGTATTGAGAGATTTTGCGCTATTCCTCGGAAGGAATTCCGCGTTGTTCCGAAAAGGGATGGCGGCCGCTCTTCCAAAAAGGAAAAACGGCGTTCTTCGTTATCCGGAGAACGGGGCTGTTCACAATAGGAATAACGCCATTCTTCCCTCGGGGGAAAACGCTTCAATAACATTGTCGGGTATCTCCGGCGCACGGGGTGACACCGCCCCGGGCGCCCTCCCCGTCCCGCGGGAATCCTTCTGCGGCAGGGCTTTCCGGGCGGTCCCGGGGTGACGTGCAGCTGCCCGCCGGATCTCCCGGGCGCCCGCCCCCGACCGCCGCCCGGCGGCTGCTCCGGGGCCTCAGCCTCCCTGGACCGCCCCCGGGACCACCTTCCTTCCGGACCGTTTTCGTTTTCCGGAAGAACGCTTTTAGGCACTTTTCCTTAGGTGAGGCGAAGCCTTCGAGGGCTGTTCCCGGAGACTCCAACGGCCTGAAAGCGTTTTTTCGATGTGACACATGAAAATAACGTGAATGCGGTATACCGTAAACAGGGTAAATGCCTCGGAAAGGCCGGTTTCCCATGCCCGGAGGCCGTCCGGAGTTCGCCGTCACACCCGAATGGCCTTCCCCGGACAGGAAAAATCCCCGCCGGGCTGACCCTGACGGGGATTCATGGGTAATCTGATTCAGAAGCCTCAGGCGGCGTACTTCTCGAGCACCCCGGCCACCGCCTCCTTCGGGAGCGCGTGCACCGAAACGGGGGGCTTGGGTTCGTCGGTCATGTCGCAGAGGTGCTTCTGGTACCAGGTCACCGTGTGCCACTGGCCGTTCTTCCAGCCCGAGAGCCTGTACTCGCCCACCTTGTCGAAGCCGAGCTTCGCGTGCAGGCTGTCCGAGGGCGGGTTCGGGGAGGTGACGCACCCGAAGACAGAGCGGATGCCCATCAGCTTGAGGATATCCATGAGGGCGTTGTAGAGCCGGAGGCCGAGTCCCTGTCCGATGGCGGAGCGCTTCAGATAGATCGAGAGCTCGACATTCCACTGGTAGGCCGCGCGCTCCATGTGGCGGTGCGCATAGGCGTAGCCGAGCGGGTTCCCCTCGTCATCCTCGGCCACGATGTACGGGTAGAAGGAGGACATGTTGAGGAGGCGGCCCGCGAACTCCTCCACGCTCGGAAGGGTGTATTCAAAGGTGATCGCCGTGTCGATGTACTCGGCGTAGATGTTCAGCAACGCCGGGGCATCCGAGGGACTGGCAAGGCGAAAGTGCATGGGTGACAAGCTCCATCTGGGGATCGGGGAGAGGCATATTAGTGTAGTCGGGGCGGGCCTGGGGGCGCCTCGGCGATTTCACTCATACGGACGCAAGACTGCCGCGGCGGGGGTGTGTTGCTTATGCGCAATGGCCCGGAAAGGAAATTTTTGCGGACTTCCCGGCCGGCCCTCCCTTCCCCGAAGCAAACACCGTTCCCGATGCGGTATTGTGTTTCCCTGAAGCACCCGCCGGCCCCCGGCTCCCTCACCGACGCGGCTGCGACACGTCTTTTTCGGATAACTGCTCATCCCTTTCCCCATATGCCGAGTTCACCGAAGAGCCGATCGCCTAAATCCTCCGGAAGCCCTGCGCGACAGGGAAAGAGCCGGAAGAAGAAGACGCCGTCGGAGACCCTGCCTCTTGAGGAGGCCCTCAAGCAGGAGGCGCTCGAGCGCTTCATGCGCGGCGAGAGCGTCGGGGAGGTGACGCACGCCCTGCAGTTGTCCGAAAGACTCGTTTCGAAGTGGCATGAAGCCTGGCAGCGCGGCGATCTTCTTCCTCCGGCGGCGGTCCCCGCTGATCTCTCCCTCTTTTGACGTAGTTCTCATTCGCACGCGTACGTAGTAAAGTTACCGCCCTGCGACTGTTATTTACTCACCCCTACGTCTCCCCTTTCCGATGCCTGACGCGCCTGAACAGAACCTCTTTGACTCGCCCGAACTCTTTTCCGAGGAGAAGAGCGCCGTGCCTGTCGATGCGCCGGAGGCGGAGGAATCCGCCCCCGAGGGCGAGACCGGGGCCGCGACGCCTCCGAGCCCCGAGCAGCGCGCGGCCGTGATCGCCGCCATCAATCAGATGATCCGCCGCTTCGACCTCTCGCGCAGCGACTTCCGCTTCCCGCCGGAGCCCGTGGTGAGCGGGCAGCGCAAGCGGCTCGGCGCCACCTACGTCAGCCCCTATGACGAACGCATGGTCTGGAACGGTCTCGGCCGCAGGCCCTGGTGGTTCCACAGGGCGCTCGCGGAAGGCTACACGGCCGAGATGATGCGCGTTCAGTAAGGCGCACCGCTCCTCTCCAGGCCGCACATCTCTCAGAGCCGGCAGGCCGGTGACATCGTTCATGTCACGGGCGGCCGGCTTTTTTGCTTCCCTGCTCTCCCGCCGCCCTCTTCTCCTGCTTCCGACGCCTAAGGAGACTCTCCTAAGCCTGTCGAACTAAGGGATAACCCTTGGTTTGCGACTCAGGTCGCATGCAACAGCGTTTCCTTTTCGCACAATGGGGCGCATTCCGGCAGACCACTGGAATAAGAAGAAAAGCTTCAAAGGAGAAGAATCATGAAACTCAATCGTCGCGCATTCCTCGGCAGCGCCGCCGCCGCGGCCACCGTCACCATGGCCCCGATGGGCGTCGCCGAAGCCGCCGTCGTCGAGAAGAAGACCGACCTCGTTATCGTGGGCGGCGGTCTCGCCGGCCTCGCCGCGGGCTACGCCGCCGTGAAGAAGGGCCTGAAGCCCGTGATCCTCGAGAAGGAGGCTTTCCTCGGCGGCGCCGGCCTCTTCCCCGAGGGCTCGCTCGGCGTCGGCACGCGCTACCAGAAGGAGCACGGCATCAAGACGACCGTCCAGCAGGTGCTCGACGCCGCTCTGCAGTTCCATCACTATCGCGCCGACCCGTCCGTGCTGCGCGTGCTGATCAGCGAGTCGAAGGACACGATCGACGAGATCATGGACATGGGCGTCGAGCTCCGCGGCATCCGCACGATGTACGGTCCCGAGGAGTCCCTCATGACCTGGCACCTCTTCAAGGGCGGCACGGCCGAGGTCGTCACCCGCTTTGTGAAGGCGATCGAGGCCGCGGGCGGCGAGATCCGCAAGCAGACCTCCGCCACCAAGCTCATCATCGAGCGCGGCTGCGTCGCCGGGGTGGAGGCGAAGGACCCGAAGGGCACGGTGATCGTCCGCGCCCGCAAGGTGATCATCGCCACAGGCGGCTTCGCCGCGAACCGCGAGATGCTCGCGCAGTACGTCTTTGACTCGTCCGCGCTCGGCATGGTCGAGCCGATCTGGCTCCGCGGCCCGGTCGTCGACGGCCGCACGGGCGACGGCATCAACATGGCCCGCCTCGTGGGCGCCGGCGTCGCCGGCATGCACGCCGTCGCCGGCAACGCCCCGTACCTCCCGGACGTCCCGCCGATCAACCAGTTCTCGGGCCCCGATGAACTCAAGCAGGGCCGTTGCGCCCTCGCCCAGCCCTGGCTCTGGGTTGACCACACGGGCCGCCGCTTCTTCAACGAGTCCCGCGGCTCGGTGTTCGTGGACGTCTACAACGCCATGACAAGCGCGGGCGGCGTCTCCTACACGATCTTCGACCAGGCGAAAATGGACCGCATGATCAACCAGGGCGCCGTGCTTCCCTTCAACGCCATCGTGCTTGCGGGCGTGCCCCTCAAGGCGCTCCCGAAGACCTGGGAGATCGGCATGGAGCGCGGCTGGGCCTTCAAGGCCGACACGATCGAGGAGCT
>NZ_JAUNSF010000162.1 GCF_030539355.1 Sutterella sp. | reverse complement strand
AGGCTCCTTCATCATGGTGAAGCCCTGGACGGCCGACTGACGCCCTGAAAAACAATGCCGCCCCCGTCGAGGGAGCGGCACGAAATAAAGCTCCGACCAAAGACAGCGGCCCGCTCTCGGAAGAGAACGGGCCGTTGCCATTGCTCGGAAGAATTCTGCTCGGCTGTGAGGCGCCCCGAATCGGGAGGGGCGCCTCACTGCCTTTGAGGAGCTATCTTTGCTTCCTTCTTGCAGTCAGGCCGGATTAACCGAAGATCATGCAGGCACCGAAGCCAAGGCACACCGAGAAGACGATGGCGATGAGGCCCGGAACGAAGAAGGAGTGGTTGAAGACGTACTTGCCGATGCGGGTCGTGCCGGTGTCATCCATCTGCACGGCGCCGAGCAGCGTCGGGTAGGTCGGGAGGACGAACAGGGCGGACACGGCGGCGAACGAAGCGACGAGCATGTAGGAGTCACCCGGATTCGCGGCGGTGATGCCGAGGGCGGCGACGATCGACGGGGTGATCGCCTTCGCGGTGGCAGCCTGGGAGTAGAGCAGCATGGCGGCGAAGAAGAACACGGCGGCGAGGAGGGCCGGGTAGTTCGACACGGCGTCGGCGGCGAAGCCCTTGATCTCGGTCGTGTGGCCGGAGACGAACGTGTCACCGAGCCAGGCCACGCCAAGGACGCACACGCAGGCGACCATGCCGGACTTGAAGACGCTCGTGGAAGCGATGTTGCCGAGCTCGACCTTGCAGAAGATCGTGATCAGCGTGCCGACGAGGAGCATGAGGCTCATGATGGCGGCGTCACGCGGAACGATGACGTTCTTGATGAGGCCGACGGCCGGCGAGATCGCGGAGGCGTACAGCACGACGCAGACAACGCCGAGGAGGAAGATCAGCACGGAGCGCTTGGCATAGGGCTTGAGCTCCTGGTGGGCGGCGCCCTGCGAGACCTTGACGAGGCCCTTGGCGAGACGCTCCTTGTAGACCGGGTCGCTGTCGAGGTCCATGTTCTGGATCATCGTCATGACGAAGGCCGTGAGCATGCAGCCGATGAACGTGGTCGAGAGCCAGATGCCGAGGAGGGCCGGGTAGGACCAGCCGAACGGCTCAAGGACGCCCGACATGTAGATCACGGCGGCGGAGACCGGCGAGGCCGTGATGGCGATCTGCGAGGCGACGACGGCGATGGCGAGCGGGCAGCAGGGACGGATCTTCTGCTCCTTGGCGACTTCAACGATAACCGGGATCATCGAGAAGGCGGTGTGGCCGGTGCCGGCGAAGATCGTCAGGACATAGGTGACGATCGGGGCGAGGTAGTTGATGTGCTTCGGGTTGCTGCGAAGAACGCGCTCGGCGATCTGCACGAGGTAATCAAGGCCGCCGGCGAGCTGCATGCAGGAGATGGCCGCGATCACCGAAGCGATGATCAGAATCACGTCCCAGGGGATGTTGCCCGGCTTCATGCCGAGGCAGAGACCCAGGATGAGCACGCCGGCGCCGCCGGCGTAGCCGATACCGATGCCGCCGAGACGGACACCGAGGAAGATCGCGCCCAGAAGGACGATGATCTGAAGGATGAGCATGAAATCCATAATGCCTCCAGGCATTGGGTTTGTCTCTCCCCTGTCGAGCCCCCTGTCATCTGGTAATGGGGTTCTCAAGGGAGTGCGGGAGGCTTTTCGTGGATACACGGAGGCCGGCAGCTTTCTCGGGGCAGGAAACCGAAGACTTTGAGGGAGGATTTCGCCTCCCGCAAAGGCTTGCGGTTTCCAGAAGCTGTCGGTGTCAGCCCGGGCAACCAGATTTTTTCCCGCTTTGGTGGTGGGGCCGTTTTCTTCTCTCCTGATCCCCTCCCCTTCAGGAACGGGGAGGATTCCAGGCCGTCGAAGAAAACGGTTTGCGCATCCCCGGACTCATTGGCGGTCCGGGTGATGCGCTGTTCCGCGAGGAACGAGTCAGCGGATTACTGCTCGAACTTCGGGTTGATCAGGTTGTCGTACGTGAAGATCTTGTCCCACTCTTCCTGGGTGAGCATCTTCTTCTCGTCGACGACGAGCTGGTGGAGCGACTTGCCGGTGAGGAAGCCTTCGCGGGCGACGTTGGCGCAGGGCTTGTAGCCGAAGTGCGGCTTCAGAACCGTGACGATGCCGAGCGAACCCATGACGAGGTCTTCGCAGCGCTTGGCGTTGACGACGATGCCGTCGACGCACTTCTCACGCAGGGCGATGCAGGCGTTCGTGAGGACCTTCATCTGCATGTAGAGCGCGAAGGAGATCACGGGCTCCATGACGTTGAGCTCGAGCTGGCCGGCGGAGGCGGCGAGCATGACGGACGTGTCGAGGCCGATGGCGAGGAAGCTCGCCTGGTTCGTCACTTCCGGGATGACCGGATTGACCTTGCCCGGCATGATGGAGCTGCCCGGCTGGAGCTGCGGGAGGACGAGCTCGGAGAGGCCGGTGCGCGGGCCGGAGGCAAGGAGGCGGAGGTCATTGCAGACCTTCGTGAGCTTGACGGCGAGCGACTTGCAGGCGGACGACAGGGCGACGTAGGAGCCGCAGTCGGACGTGGCGGCGATGAGGTCCTCGCTGTTGACGAAGTCGATGCCGGTGATCTCGGCGAGCTTCTTGACGGCGAGGGCGGGGTAGTCCGGGTGAGCCGTGACGGTCGTGCCGATGGCGGTGGCGCCGAGGTTCACAACCTTGAGGTGAGCCTGGGCTTCCTTGATGACCTTGATCTCATCGGCGATCGTGAAGCCCCAGCCGTGGAACTCCTGGCCGAAGGACATCGGAACGGCGTCCTGCAGGTGGGTGCGGCCCATCTTCAGAACGTTCTTGTTCTTCTCGGCCTGCTTGTAGAAGGACTCGACGAGCTCCTCGACGGCCTTCAGGAGGACGTTCGAGCGCATGAGCATCGAGAGGTGGAGAGCGGTCGGGTAGGTGTCGTTCGTCGACTGGCCGAAGTTGGCGTGGTCGTTCGGGGAGACCTTCTTGTCGCCCTTGGCAAGGCCGAGGTGCTCGCAGGCGAGGTTCGAGATGACCTCGTTGCAGTTCATGTTGGTCGACGTGCCGGCGCCGCCCTGGAGCCAGTCGGTGACGAACTGGTCGTTGTACTTGCCGGCGATGAGCTGCTCGCTCGCCCAGATCAGGGCGTCAGCGACGTCAGCCGGGATCGTGCCGAGTTCCTTGTTGGCCATCGCGGCGGCCTTCTTGACGTAGCCAAAGGCCTGCGCGAAGAACGGCTCCTGGCTCATCGGCATCTCGGTGATGTGGAAGTTGGCCTTGCCGCGCATCGTCTGCACGCCGTAGTAGGCCTCATCGGGGATCTCGAGAGAACCAAGGAAATCGCTTTCAATACGGGACATTCGTTGCTCCTCAATATGTCCAGATCGCGGCAGCGGCCTGAGGCGCATCAGGCGCCGGTTTGAAACAAGGGAAAGGCGCTGCTCGCATTTCAGGTTCGTCACTTCCTTCGGGAGGAAACCGCCGGACTTCCTTTCAGAAGTCCGCCGTTGGTCCGTTTCACTCGCCGTCGTCCGTGACGGGTTGGCACTTCGCGGGGCTTCCCTTTCGGAAACCTTCGTCTTAGTACGTATTGCTACGTATTCCGACGTACCCCTCTTCGTGTTGAGTAAATATTACTGCTTAATGCGCCGAAAGTGAAGCACTTTTTTTCGCGAGCTATGAGGATTAACCCCTACGTAGTCGCCACATAGGTTTTTAATAATGCACCATATAGGTGCAGAATTAATTTTGCTTGACAAGCGGTACAACCGCGTTCGAGGAAACCGGCGCCGAATTACCGCCGAAGTGGCATGTTTCCCTCTTGTTGTACTGCCGTCCAATGACAATGTGCGCCCGTTTACAAATCCGCCCGGGCGTAAAAAAACCCGCCGGCTCCAGTTTGCAGGAGCGGCGGGTTTCATAAGTTCCCCTTGGCGGGCCCGTCGGGAGGAG
>NZ_JAUNSF010000037.1 GCF_030539355.1 Sutterella sp. | reverse complement strand
ATAGAAAAGTTATAGAAATTTTCTAGTAAAAAACTGTGGATCCGGGGACCGTCCCCGGGCGGAGAACACTGATGACGAACGTGCGAGAAGAACTGTTTGAGCGCTTCCTGCGCTACGCGGCCGTGACGAGCCAGAGTGATGCGAAGGCCGGGAAGGTGCCGAGCACCGAGGGGCAGAGAAAGCTCGCGGAACTCCTCGCGGACGAGTGCCGTGAACTGGGGCTCGCCGATGTACAAGTCTCGGAATTCGCCGTGATGACGGCGCGCCTGCCCTCGAACCTCCCCGTCGGTGCGAAGGCCCCGAAGGTCGGCTGGTGCGCGCATCTCGACACCGTGGACGCGGGGCTCTCGCCCGACATTCACCCGCAGGTGATCCGCGGCTACGCGGGCGGCGACATCTGCCTCAACGCGGAGAAGGATCTGTGGCTGCGGACCGCCGAGCATCCGGAGGTGGAGCGCTACATCGGCGACGACCTCCTCGTCTCGGACGGCACGTCCGTGCTCGGCGCCGACAACAAGAGCGCGGTCGCGAACATCATGACGGCGCTCTCGATCGTGATCCGCGAGGGGCGGCCGCACGGCGACATCTACGTCGCGTTCGTCCCCGACGAGGAGATCGGGCTCCTCGGCGCGAAGAAGCTCGACATCTCGCGCTTCCCCGTCGACTTCGCCTACACGATCGACTCCTGCGAACTCGGTGAGATCGTCTGGCAGACCTTCAACGCCGGCGGCGCCCGGCTCGACATCCGCGGCGTCACCGCGCACCCGATGTCCGCGAAGGGCGTTCTTGTGAACCCCATCCTTGTGGCCCACGACTTCATCGACATGCTCGACCGCTCGGAGACCCCGGAGTGCACCGAGGGGACCGAGGGCTTCATCTGGGTGAACGGCATCACGGGCGGGCCGGCGAAGTGCTCGGTCTCGCTCAAGATCCGCGACCACAATCTCGCGGGCTACCGCGCGAAGAAGGCGCGGATCATGGCCGCGGCGGAGATGCTCAGGGAGAAGCACCCGCGGGCCGGGATCGAGCTCACGATGAGCGATACCTACGGCAACATCGCCGACGCGATCGGCCCGGAGAACCGCGCCTGCATCGATCTCCTGCACCGGGCCTTCGAGGCCGAGGGCGTGACGCCCCGCGAGATCGCGATGCGCGGCGGCACGGACGGCTCCTATATCTCGACGCGCGGCATCCCCTCGCCCAACTACTTCACGGGCGCGCACAACTTCCACAGCTCCTGCGAGTTCATGCCCTTCTCCTCGTGGGAGAAGAGCCTTGCGGTGACGCTGCGGCTCATCGCCCTCACCGCGGCCGGGGACTGAGGCCGGAGAGAAGCCGGACGCCGAAAAGCAATCGGGCACCCCGTGAAGGAGTGCCCGATTGTCTTTTGAGCCTTCGCCGGCTCTTCGAAGAAGAGCCGGGTCGGTCAGCGCGTCTTAGGACGCGTGGCCGTTCTTCTTCGCGAGCACGGCCTGCGAGTCGACCACCGGGCCGTTCTTCGGCGGCGTGAGGCGCTTGTAGCTGCCGTCGCTCTGGAGCACCCAGGCCTGGGTGTTGTCGGCGATCTGCAGGTCAAGCGTGGCCTTGATGCGCTTGAGGATCGCCGGGTCGAGCACCGGGGTGAGGACCTCGATGCGGCCGTCGAGGTTGCGCGGCATCAGGTCGGCCGAGCCGATCAGCATCGCGGGTTCGCCGTTGTGGCGGAAGTAGTACGCGCGGGCGTGCTCGAGGAAGCGGCCCACGATGCTCTTCACCGAGATGTTGTCGCTCACGCCCTTGATGCCCGGACGCAGGCAGCAGATGCCGCGGACGATGATCGAGATCTTCACGCCGGCCTGGCTCGCCTCGTAGAGCTTCTGGATGATCGCGCGGTCAACGAGCTGGTTGCACTTGAGGATGATCTCGCCCTTGCCGGCGGCCTTGTGGCACTCGATCTCACGCTCGATGTGGGCAATGATCGACTTGCGGGTGCTGTGCGGCGAGACGACGAGCTTGCGGTACGTCGTCTGGTCGGAGTAGCCGGTCATGACGTTGAAGAGGTCCGCGACGTCCGCGCAGATGTCGTTGTTCGACGTGAAGAGCGCGTAGTCGGTGTAGATCTTCGCGGTGCCCGGGTTGTAGTTGCCCGTCGAGATGTGCACGTAGCGGGTCATGCCGTCGGGCTCGCGGCGCACGACGAGGCAGAGCTTGGCGTGGATCTTGAGGCCGGCGAAGCCGTAGACGATGTTGACGCCCGCCTTCTCCATCTCCTCGGCCCAGTTGATGTTGCGCTCCTCGTCAAAGCGGGCCTTCAGTTCCACGACCGCAGTGACCTGCTTGCCGCGGCGGCGCGCCTCAATCAGGGCGGCGACGATCGGACTGTTGCTGCCGCAGCGGTAGAGCGTCTGCTTGATGGCGACGACCTGCGGGTCGACCGAGGCGCGGCGGATGAAGTCGAGCACGCCCGAGAAGCTCTCGTACGGGTGGTAGAGGAAGACGTCGTGGCTCTTGACGAGCGGGAACACGTCGCCGTCGGCGATGAACTCCGGCTCGAGGCCCTTGTAGGGACGGTCCTTGAGGTTCGGGCGGTCCAGGAAGGCGAGCGGCATGAACTCCGACATCGCGATCGGGCCCTTCACGCGGAAGATCTGGAAGGGCAGCAGCTCGAGCTTCTCGGTGAGGAAGTTCATCAGCGTCTGGTCAGCGCTCCACTCGATCTCGAGGCGGATCACGTCGCCGAAGCGGCGCTGGTCGATGAAGTCCTTGACGGCGGCGAGCAGATCGTCCGCCTCGTCCTCCTCGATCTCGAGGTCGGTGTTGCGGGTGAGGCGGAAGAGCGCCGACTTGATCACCTTGTGGCCCGGGAAGAGCTTCTCGAGGTGCTCGCGGATCAGGTCCTCGAGCAGAATGATGTCGTCGTCGCGGCCGTTCGGGTTGAAGCCGAGCTCGGCGTAGGCCGACTCCTTCGTGCGCGGCACGAAGATGAAGCGCGGCATGTTGTTCGGGCACTTCAGGCGCGCATAGCGCACGGAGCCGTCACGGGCCTCGAGCTCCACGAGGAAGTTGAGCGAGATGTTCGAGATCGTCGGGAAGGGGTGGCCCGCGTCGATCGCCTGCGGCGTGAGGATCGGATAGATCTCGTTGGTGAAGTAGCCCTCGAGGAAGGTCTTCTGCTTGTCGGTGAGGTCCTTGTAGCGGACGATCGAGATGCCCTTCTTCGCGAGCTCGGGGGCGAGCTGCTTCCAGTGGTTCTGGGCGCGGTTGAGCATGCCGAGCGCACGGCGGCGGATCTCGGCGAGCTGCTTCACCGGCGGGAGGCCGTCCGCGGAGGTCGAGGGGGCGCCGATCTTGAACTGGCGGATGATGTTCGACACGCGGACCATGAAGAACTCATCGAGGTTGTTGTGGAAGATCGCCAGGAACTTCAGTTGCTCAAGAAGCGGGTTCTTGGGGCTGCAGGCCTCGTCGAGCACCTTGCGGTCAAACTCGATCCAGTTGAGCTCGCGGTTGATGTAGAGGAGCGGATCGGAGAGCTCCGGAATCCCCTCGACGGGCGGGAGCGGCGTCGGGGCGTCCTCGGGAGCGGTGGAGGCCGTCGATGTGCGGCGGGCGGCGGAACGCTTCGCCGGGGCGCGCTTCTTCGCGGGGGCCCTGGCGGCGGTCTTCGCCTTCGGCGCGGCCTTGGCCGCGGGCTTCGCGGCCGGCTTTTCGGTCTCCTTCTCCGGAGCGGTCGTCTTGGCGGCCTCCGTCGCTTCGGCGGGCTTCTCCTGAGCGGTGATTTCCTTGGTTTCAGCAGTCTTTGTGGTTTCGGTCATGTTTTTTAAGCCTGAATCAGGAAAAAGTGGTGATTTTCCTAATATTCTAGTCCTTTCAACATGACGATTCCATGACAGCGCGGGCGGGTTTCCCCTACCACATCTGCGTATTCAAGCCGGAGCCCGCTACGGTCAGTATTTCGCGTTCTTCTGATCCTGGAGCTTCTGCAGCCACTTCCAGGCGACGCCGACGATCATCGGACCGGCGACGGCGGCGACGATGCCGAGAATGAGGATCTTCGAGAGGTTCTGCTGGATGAAGGGGATGTTGCCGAAGAGATAGCCCGCGCCGATGATCGAGACGGCCCAGAGCACGGCGCCCGTGCCGCTGAAGAGCTCGAAGCGCAGGCCGTCCATGCGGGCGGCGCCCGCGACGAGCGGGGCGAAGGCACGCACGATCGGGACGAATCGGGCCAGCAGGATCGTCTTGCCGCCGTGCGAGGTGTAGAAGGAATGGGCGTGCTGGAGCTTCTTCGCGTCGATCCAACGGATGTTGCCGTCGTAGATCTTGTTGCCGAGCCATTTGCCGGTGGCGTAGCCCACCGAGTTTCCAAGAATCGCGCCGATGATCACCGCGAGCATGATCATCCAGGGGCTCGCCGTGCCGGCCGCTGCGACCGTGCCCGCGACGAAGAGGAGCGAGTCGCCCGGCAGGAACGACATCACCACGCAGCCCGTCTCGAGGAAGAAGATCAGGAACATCGCGAAGTAGATGAGCGTTCCGTAGTCCGTGGCAAGCGAGACGAGAAAGTGGTCGGCGTTGGTGAAGAGCTCGACGATGAGTCCGAGTATGTCCATGGCGATGTTCTGTTCTTATAGATGTTCTTGGGCGGAGCGTGCCCGGGAGTCCGGCCTGAGCGGAGCGGCGGGCACGAAAAATGCGCTTCCCCCGATGAGGGCGGGAGCGCGAAATCCTTGAGCTCAATATCATAGCGGGACAGAGAATCGATCTCGAATCCTGCCCGCCGGAATGCCGGGCTTCTCTTACAAAATTTTCGCTTTTCTGACGCCTTCTCCCATGCCGCGCCATCCCATTGCCGAACTCTCCAGCCAGCTCATCAGCCAGATCGCCGCGGGCGAGGTGATCGAGCGTCCCGCCTCCGTCGTGAAGGAACTCGTGGAGAACGCGGTCGACGCGGGCGCGGACCGCATCGAGGTCCGCATTGACCGCGGCGGGCTCGAGCGCATCGTCGTCACGGACAACGGCTGCGGCATCCCGCCTGAGGAGCTGCCGCTTGCGTTGAAGCGCCACGCGACGAGCAAGGTGAGGACGCTCGAGGACCTCGAGCATGTCGCGAGCCTGGGCTTCCGCGGCGAGGCGCTCGCCTCCGTCGACTCGGTCGCGGACCTCAGGATCTCCTCGAGAACCCCGGACTCGGCCGAGGCCTGGCAGATCGAGAACGGCGAGGTGGAGCCCGCGCCGGGAATGGAGCCCGGAACGCGTGTCGAGGTGCGCTACCTCTTCTACAAGACGCCTGCCCGCAGAAAGTTCATGAAGAGCGAGCTCACGGAGAGCGCGCACGTGGTGACGCAGCTCGAGCGCATCGCCTTCGCGAACCCCCACGTCGCCTTCACGCTCATCTCGAACGGCCGCCAGTCGATGAAGCTCGCCGCGACCGAGAGCCATGCCGAGCGCATCGTCGCGCTCATGCCGAAGGACTTCAAGGGAGCCTGCCGCGAGGTGGACTTCGAGGACGGCGGCTGGCGCGTGGCCGGTCTCGCGGGTCTTCCCACGGTCTCCCGCACCCGCGCCGAGGCGCAGTACCTCTTCGTGAACGGCCGCTACATCCGTGACCGCACCGCTGCGCACGCCGTCCGCGCGGCCTACGAGGACGTGCTCCACGGCAATGCCCAGCCGCTCTACTGCCTCTTCCTCACGGTGCCGCCCGGGGAGGTGGACGCGAACGTCCACCCGACGAAGGTCGAGGTGCGCTTCCGCGATTCGGGGCGCCTGCACCGTGTGATCACGCAGGCCATGCGCGCCGTGATCGCGCCCCCGCTCGCGGCCGACGAGGGGAGGCCCTCCTTTGCCGACTCAGCTGTCCGGACGGGGTCCGTCCCCGCGGGACGCGAAGCCTCGGTGCTGCAGATCAATCCTGGTACTGGTGCTCGTTCCCGTGGGGCTGAGACTTCATCCGCCTTCGGGAGGACGCCGGGCGCGGCACCTTCGCAGCATCCTGCGTCGGATCCCTTCCGCCCGGACACGCGCAGCTTCATTCCGGAGCGCCCGTCGGCGCAGGCGGTGAAGTCCGCCATGGAGCTCTTCGGGGCCGTGCCCGCGGCCGCGCGCCCGGGCACGGTAAATGAAGGGACTGCGGAGCCTGTTTCGCCCTCGGCTGGACCGGCCCCCGCCGGCCCCGCTCCCGAACCCGCGGCCGGGGTTTCTCCTGCGCCGCAGAAAACGGAGGACGCTCCCGCGCGTGACCAGAACCTTTTCCGCCGCGAGGACGGCTCGGACGGCGCGTCGGACACCGGGAACTACGGGCTCCTCGGCCGTGCGGTCGCGCAGATCGGCGGCGTCTACATCCTCGCCGAGAACGCGCAGGGTCTCGTGATCGTGGACATGCACGCCGCCGCGGAGCGGGTGCTCTACGAACGCCTCAAGACCGCCGCGGATTCGAACTCGATCTCCGTGCAGCCGATGCTGATTCCGGTCGTGGTGCGGGTGACGCCGCTCCAGTTCGCCGCCTTCGAGGCGAATGCGGAGAAGCTCTCCGAGCTCGGGCTTGACGTGACGGGCGCGGACGGCGGGTCGGTGGTGCTCCGCAGCGTCCCGGCGATGCTCTCGCGCACGCCCGTTCCCGAGCTTGAGGCACTGCTGAAGGAAGTTCTGGATGACTTGAACGACCACGCCTCGACCGACGCGCTCGAGGTGCTGCGCAACCGCATCCTCGCGACGATGGCCTGCCACAACGCCTTCCGGGCGAACCGCAGGCTCTCCATTCCGGAGATGAACCAGCTGCTGCGCGACATGGAGAAGACCGAGCGGGCGGACCAGTGCAATCACGGGCGTCCGACCTGGACAGTGCTCTCGATGGACGATCTTGACCGGCTCTTCCTGAGGGGGCGCTGATGAGCGAAGTGAATTCAGGCGTGTTGGATCGGAAACCCGAGGCGCTGCTCCTTCTCGGCCCCACCGCGTCGGGAAAGTCCGCGCTCGCGCTTGAGCTTGCACGGAAATATCCGCTTGAGATCATCTCGATCGACTCCGCGCTCGTCTACCGCGGCATGGACATCGGCAGTGCCAAGCCCACGAAGGAGGAGCTCGCGGCGGCGCCGCACCATCTCATCGATATCCGTGAGATCAACGAGCCCTACAGCGCGGCGGACTTCGTCGAGGACTGCGTGCGGCTGGTGCCGGAGATCCGCGCGCGCGGACGCATCCCGCTGATTGCGGGCGGGACGATGCTCTACGCGAAGGCGCTGCGAGAGGGCATCGACGAGATGCCGACCACCTCGCCCGAGGTGAGGGAAGGGGTGGCGGCCGAGGCCGAGCGAATCGGCTGGCCGGCCATGCACAAGGTTCTCGCAGAGTGCGATCCCGTCACGGCGGCGAGACTCGCCCCCAACGACAGGCAACGGATCGGCCGTGCGCTTGAGGTTTACCGCATGACCGGCCGCCCGCTCTCAAGCTTTCACAGGCGTGAGCCCCGTCCGGCGCTCCCGCTCGTCACTGCGGCGCTTGTCCCTTCTGATCGTGCGGCGCTTCACCGCAGAATCGAGCTTCGGTTCGACCAGATGCTCGAGGCCGGGTTTGTGGACGAGGTGAAGGGACTGATGGCCCGTCCGGATTTCGACGCGGAGAGCCCGGCGATGCGGGCCGTCGGCTACCGCCAGGCGATCGAGTACCTTGAGGGAAAGCGAACCTTCGAGGAGTTCAGACTCGCCGGCATCGCCGCGACCCGTCAGCTCGCGAAGCGCCAGCTCACGTGGCTCAGGTCCATGACGGATGTCGAGCGGGTGGATCCGCTCGAACCCGGAGCGTTCGAGAAAGTTGAGGCGCTCCTCAGACGCGTCCTCTGATATCAGAGGGGGACGCCCTTCAACCACTCCGAGGGGCCCATGTCCTGGACCTCGGTGAGGCTCTTTCCCGCCTCCCATTTCGCCGCGCCGCGGGCCTTGCCTGTGATGCGCTCGATCTCAATCTTCCAGATCATCGCGAGCGGGCCGCGAACCCTGCCCTGGACGCTGTTGCGCTCGGCGCTGTTCTTCGGCGCGTGGCGCTTCAGGATCGCGGTCCAGGCCCGGATCTGCTCGTCCTTGTCCGTGACCGGAGAGGCGCGGCCCGTGACGACCGCCGAGGCGAAGTCGACCGAGTACCACTCAGGGAGCGTCGTCGCCTTGCCGATGAAGCAGACCGAGACCCTCGGATTCATCAGCATATTGTCGGCCTTGCGGCCGCCGGGCTGGGCAGTCGCGTGGAAATAGAGAACGTTGCCCACGAGCACGGGCGAGATCGGCACGCCGTAGGGGTTGCCTTCGCTGTCGCAGGTCGAGAGCACGGCGTGCTCGGTGAACTCGATCACCTCACGGGCCTGCTCGAGGGTGAGCTCGCGGGCCTTGCGGCGCAGCGGCCGGTCGACTGTCGAAGCAACGTTGGTAGTGAAGTCCGGGGTCGTCATGAGCGTTCTCCTTCAATGCTCCGGGGCGGGGCTGAAACGTGTCGCGAGTTCGATTCTACGGTTTTGCTGGAAATTCCCGAAACCCCAAAAGAAATGCCTCCCCGTTGTGAACGGAGAGGCATTGGGTCGCAAGTTCGAATCTCGCCGGGCGGACCGAACTCAGACCGGAATTACTTGACGACGCACTGGGCCTCGCCCTCGGGGAGCTTCTCGATCGAGCCGATGCGGAAGACCTTCTCGCCCTCGGCCTCGAAGGCGGCCATGGCGCGGTCAGCGTCCTCGGGCGCGACGATCACGACGAGGCCGATGCCGTTGTTGAAGACGCGGTACATCTCGTGACGGTCGATGTTGCCCTTCTCCTCGAGCCACTCGAAGATGGCCGGACGGGTCCAGGAGGAGCCGTCGATGCGGCACTGCACGCCCTCGGGGAGGACGCGGGGCACGTTCTCGATGAGGCCGCCGCCGGTGATGTGGGCCATGCCCTTGATTTTCACCTGCTTCATGACGGAGAGGACCTGCTTCACATAGATGCGGGTCGGGGCCATCGCGCGGTCGGCGAGCGTGGCGCCGTCAAACGGCATGTTCCAGTCGGCCTGGGCGACGTCAACGACCTTGCGCAGCAGCGAGAAGCCGTTCGAGTGCGGGCCGCTCGAGGCGAGGCCGAGCACCACGTCACCCTCGCGGATCGTCGTGCCGTCAATGATCTCGTCCTTCTCGACGACGCCGACGGCGAAGCCGGCGAGGTCATACTCGCCCTCGGGGTACATGCCCGGCATCTCGGCGGTCTCGCCGCCGATCAGCGCGCAGCCGGCGAGCTCGCAGCCCTTGGCGACGCCCTTGACGACGCGCTCGGCGATGTCGACGTCGAGCTTGCCGCAGGCGTAGTAGTCAAGGAAGAAGAGGCTCTTCGCGCCCTGAACGAGGATGTCGTTCACGCTCATGGCGACGAGATCCTGGCCGACCGTGTCGTGACGGCCGAGCTTGAAGGCCAGCATCAGCTTCGTGCCGACGCCGTCCGTGCCGGTGACGAGGACCGGGTTGCGGTACTCACGGCTCACTTCAAAGAGCGCGCCGAAGCCACCGATCGATCCGAGGACGCCCGGGATCAGGGTGCGCTTGGCGGCGGGCTTGATGCGTTCGACAAGTTCATCACCGTTGTCGATGGAAACGCCGGCGGCGGCGTAGGAGAGCTGGCTCATTCTTGGAGACCTTACGCTTGTGGGGTGGGGGAGGATGGAGTGCCGCTTCGGCGTCCGGTTCCCGGGGAGAAGTCTCCTCGCGGGGAGCGAAGCGGAGCGGCAGGAAGAAAATCAAGAAATTATAAGCCGAGCCGCCCGCACGGTTTCGCACCATGATGGCTCCAGGCAGGCCCCGAGGAGGGGCCTCCGCGGGGCTTCCCGGGGGCTTCAATACGTTTTTTTCTAGGAAGAAGAAGTAAACTCTCGCCCGAGCCCCCGAGGAAAATTCATCCCGGGGGTGCTCCGAAGTCTCTGTCCGCAGGACGCCCCGGGTGAAGCGCAGCCCGGAGGTCTCCCAGTGCGGCGGTTCTTTTCTGTCGTCCGTCATCTCCGTGGAATCCAAGCCTCTGCCTCCCGATCAGTATCTGCTTGACCTTCCTGAGCTCCAGGAACGGGACAGGCCGACTTTCGCCAATTTCATGCCCGGCGAGAACAGGGAGGCGCTTGCCGTGATCGAAAGCATGGCTGCCGGGGAGGGTCCGAAGTTTCTCTATCTCTACGGCCCCAAGGGCGCGGGTCTCTCGCATCTTCTCGAGGCGTTCCTGCCCGGGACGGCCGAGTCGGGGCTGCGCGTGCCGATCTACACGGCCGGCGAGAAGCTCTATGCGGTCGACGACATCGAGACGCTTGACCGCGGGTACGCGCAGCAGCTGCTGCAGCTCCAGAACGCGGTCTACGCCGACGCGGACGCGAAGCTCGTCTGCGCGGGGCGGCTCCCGCCGAAGGAGCTTCCGCTTCCTGACGGGGTGAAGAACCGCATCCTGGGCGGCATCTGCTACGCCGTGGTGCCGCTCGATGAATCCGACCGCTTCGCCGAGCTTTCCCGGCAGGCGCAGCTCCGCGGCATCCTGATGACGCCCGACATGGAGCAGTGGATGTCCCGGCACCTGCCGCGTGACATGCGCTCGCTCACCCGGGTGATGGACATCGCCAATCAGATGGCGCTCCATGCCACCCGCCGCGTGACGCTCTCCGTGATCCGCGAGGCGGCGAAGGCGGCAGGCCTTCTCCCCGCCGAGAAGTGAGATCTGAGGGGCTGTCGATGAAGCTTGCCGTTTTTGATCTTGACCACACGCTGCTGCCGATCGACTCGGGCGATGCGTGGTCGCACTGGATCGCGACGAAGTCGTCCCGCGGGAGGGGAGACGAACTTACGCTGCTTCAGGAACGGATCGAGGGCTACGCGGATGCCTACAGGACGGGGACCTTTGTCGCGCTTGACTTCATCCACTTTCAGTTCGGGCTTCTTGCCCGCGAGAAGCGTGAGGACCTCGAGCGCTGGAGAGCCGAGTTCATTGACTCGGTCGTGCGCCCGGCGGTGCTGCCGCAGGTGACGGAGCTCCTTGAAGAGAAGAGAAGGGAGGGCTGGAAGCTTCTCCTCGCGACGGGAACGCACCGGTTCGTCACCGACCCCGTGGCCCGGATGCTCGGCATCCCGTACCTCGCGGCCGCGACGCCGGAGGAGCGCCCTGACGGCTCCTTCACGGGCGAGCTCGTGGGGCATGACTCCTACGGCGCGGGGAAGCTCCTGCTTGTCCGGGAGTGGATTGAGCGGCTCACGCAGGAGTTCGGGCCGCTCGAGGCGCTTGAGGCCTGGTCGGACTCGATCAACGACCTGCCGCTCCTCGAATATGCCGCCGGCGCGAAGCCCGCGGGAAGAGCCGTCGCGGCCAATCCGGACCCCAGGCTCGCCGGGATCGCCCGGGAGCGCGGATGGGAGACCGTGAGGCTCTTCGAGAAAAAATAAGAAGGAAAAGAAAGAATGTTTGATTCGTTTGTCAGCCGCGTGAAGTCTTTTTTAAGCACGCAGGAGGAGGATGTCGCGGTGCGCGAGCCCCGCATCATCCCCAAGTCCGTCCACGGCATCGACCCGGAGCTTGTCGCCTGGCAGGCGAAGCGCTGCTGCGAGGCGCTGCAGCGCCGCGGCTACCGCGCCTACATCGTGGGCGGCGCCGTCCGTGACCTGCTGCTCGGCGTGAAGCCGAAGGACTTTGACGTCGCGACCGACGCGACGCCCGAGGAAGTGAAGCGCTCGCAGCGCCGCGCGATCATCATCGGCCGCCGCTTCCGCCTCGTTCACGTGATCTTCGGCGACGAGGTCATCGAGTGCTCGACCTTCCGCGCGCTCGAGGGCGCGGGGGTGAGGAAGGATGGCGCTGGGCGCGTCATCTCCGACAACGTCTTCGGCGAGATGTGGGAGGATGCGGCCCGCCGCGACTTTACGATCAACGCCCTCTACTACGATCCGGCGACCGAGGAGGTCTACGACTATCACCACGGCTTCGAGGACATCGCGAAGAAGCGTCTGCGCATGATCGGCGACCCCGAGGCGCGCTACCGCGAGGATCCGGTGCGCATGCTGCGCGCGGTGCGCATCTCCGCGAAACTTGACTTCACGATTGACCCGAAGACGGAGAAGCCCATCGCCCGCATGGCGGGGCTCCTGAGGAACGTCCCGACGGCCCGTCTCGTTGACGAGGCGATCAAGCTTCTCTCGTGCGGGCACGCCGTGGAGTGCGTGAAGCGCCTCAAGCGCGACGGCCTCTCCGCTGCGCTCCTCCCGGTGCTCAACAACCTGCTCTCCTCGCCCGAGGGCGAGGACTTCCTGATGCTGGCGCTGAAGCGCACCGACGAGCGCCTCGCGATCGGCAAGAAGATCTCCCCCTTCTTCCTCTTCGGCACGCTTCTCTGGCCGCAGGTGTTGCGCCGCTGGCGCTACAACGAGGAGACGAAGGGCATGCCGCGCGTGGCGGCGCTCCACGAGGCCTCGGTCGACGTGCTTGAGACCGAGTGCCATACGATCTCGATCCAGCGGCGCTTCCAGGCCGACATGCATGACCTCTGGATGATGCAGGTGAAGCTTGAGCGCAGGACGGGCAAGTCTGCCTATGCGGCCGTGCGCCATCCGCGCTACCGCGCCGGCTACGACTTCCTGCTGCTCCGCAGCCAGGCGGGCGAGGTGCCTGAGTGGCTCCCCGAGTGGTGGGACGAGTTCGCCAACGCCGAGGACGCCGCCCGTGAGCAGATGATCCGCGAGGCGCAGGAGGAGGCCCGCAGGACGGGCAGTCAGGCCCGCCGCGGCCGCGGTTCCCGCGAGGAGCGCACGGAGGTCGAGTGCGTGCCGCAGCACGAACTCGCCGCCGCCGAGGGGAACGACTCCGAGGGCTCGAACGCCTCCGGAACGGGCGAGCGTCGTCGCCGCCGCCGTCCGCGCCGCCGCTCCCGCCGCCCGGCGCAGCGTGAGGGGCAGAGCGAATGACGCGTGAGGCAAGGCGCGCCTGGCTGAGCCTCGGCGCGAATCTCGGCGACCCCGTGGCGATGCTCCGCGAGGCCGTCCGCCGGATTCAGGCGACCGAGGGCGTCACCTTGGTCGCCGAGAGCAGCCTCTGGCGCACCTCTCCCGTGGATTCCTTCGGGCCCGAGTACGTCAATGCCGCGCTCGCGCTTGAGACCGTGCTCAAGCCCATGGAACTTCTCGCCGCCATGCAGGCGATCGAGAACGACTGCGGCCGCGTGCGGCCCGCGGGCGTTCACAACGCCCCGAGGACGCTTGACATCGACATCCTGGCCTTCGAGGGCGTGACGATCGGGGATCCCCGGCTCACGCTTCCGCATCCGAGGATGAACGAGCGGCTCTTCGTGCTCGTTCCGCTCTCCGAGATCGAGCCCGGCTGGAAGTCGCCCGCGGGCGTGCCCGTGCGGGAACTCATTGAGACGGTGCGGGAGAAGGATCCGACGCAGAGGATCGAACGGATCTGATCCCTGATATCCCGGGAAAATCCTTCTCTGAGGATCATTCCTTCTGATTCGCAGCGGGAAGTTGTGGCATACTTCCTTTCCTCCCCGGATGGCGGAATGGTAGACGCAGCGGATTCAAAATCCGCCGATGAATAATCGTGAGAGTTCGAGTCTCTCTCCGGGGACCAAATCCTGCAGCCCGCATTGTCTTGTCGATGGTGCGGGTTTTTAATTGTTTATCAATAAGTTTCCGTTTACTGGGCGAGAAGAAAAGCGAGTCTCGGAAAAGGCTTCGGGAAACTTTTCTCCCTTATGTCTCCCCTGTAAAACCGGCGCCTGGCGCCGCAGGGCGCACGCTCCGGGGTGTTCCGAGCGCGGCAGCCTGAGTTCCCGGAGAGGGACTCGAACTCTCCCGGTTAAAACCAACAAGGCCGCCGGAGTCCTGAAACTTCCGACGGCCTGGGAAAGGAGTCTGAATCTCCGGGATCAGCCCTGGGCGCGCTCGAGCACGGCCGTGAGGAAGGCCGCGAGGTCGTGCATCTCATCCGGACAGAGCTCGTGCTCCATCGGATAGGTGCGGGCGACCAGGTCCGAGTCCACCTGGGCGATCACCTCGGCGCTGCGCCTCGCGGTGACGAGCGGGACGACGGAGTCGAATTCGCCGTGCCCCATGAAGACCGGGGTCTGGCGGCCCGCCGTCGTGACTTCGGAATAGAGGTGGCCGGCGAGAGGGAGATACCCCGAGAGGGCGACGATGCCGCCGATCGGGCGCTCCATGCGCAGGCCAGCAAAGAGCGAGATGGCCGCGCCCTGGGAGAAGCCGCCCAGAACGATGCGGTTTCTCGGCACGCCCTGGGCCTCGATCTCGTCGATGAGCTGCGTCACGCGCCGGGCGGAGTCACGGATGTTGATCGCATCCTCGTTGTCGTCGATGCTGCGGCCCGGGAGGTCATACCACGCGCGGAGCGGGTAGCCCGGGTGGAGCGCCATTTCGCGGATCGGCGCGTTGGGCAGCACGAAGCGGCAGGAGGGACCGTCGAAGTGGACGATCTCGTCGGGGAAGGTGGCGAAGTCCTTGTTGTCGACGCCCATGCCGTGGAGCCAGATGCCGACAAGCTCGGGCTCGCCGCCCGTGCGGGGGCGGACCACGAGGATGTCCTTCGCGTCAAACGCAGGCTTGGCGGGCTTCGGCTCCTCCTTCACGGCCTCGGGCACGGGTTTCACGGGGGCGGGTTCCTCGGCGGCCTTCACGGGTTCAGGAGCCTGGGCGGGCTCGGCGGGTTTCGCTGCGGCTTCAGGGGCGGCAGCCGGTTCCCCGGCCTGCTTCGCCTCGGGTCTGCGGGCGCTCTTCGGACGGAAGGCCTTGACGACCTCCGGATCGGTCTCGATGTAGGGGCCGCCGATCAGGTCGATGCAGTAGGGGACGGCGGCGAAGATGCCGTTGACGACGGTTTTTCCCGAGTCATCCCTGAGACCCTCGAGCGTCTCGGCGATGGCCTTCGGCTGACCGGGGAGGTTGAGGATGAGCGCTGCGTGGTCGGGCGTCTCGCGGAGCACGCCCACCTGACGCGAGAGGATCGCGGTCGGAACGAAGTGGCCGGAGATCGCGCGCATCTGCTCGCCGAAGCCCGGCATCTCGCGGGTGGCGACGGCGAGCGTGGCCTCCGGGGTCACGTCGCGACGGGCTGGGCCCGTGCCGCCGGTCGTGAGGATCAGGTCGCAGCCGATGATGTCCACGAGTTCGCGCAGCGTCCGCTCAATGTCGAAGCGCTCGTCAGGAATGAGGCGCTTGTGGATGCGGACGGGCGTCTTGATCGCGCGCTGGCACCAGGCCTCGAGCGCGGGAATGCCCTTGTCCTCATAGACCCCGCGGCTCGCGCGGTCGGAGACCGAGACGAGGCCGAGGATGAGTTCGTTTTCAGTGGTGCGCGGCGGCTTCATGGACTTCCTTCCTGTCGATTCGTTTGTTTTCAGCGTTCGTTCTCTTCGGACGGCTCTTCGGCGTCCTCGTCCTTCGCCATCAGGTCGAGCGGCTCGTTGAGATAGTCGTGGAGCAGCCTGTAGAGCTCGCGGGCGCTCTTGGGCGGCTTCTGCGCCTCGCGCTCCTTCCTCGCGAAGCGCACGAGCTCGCGCAGGCGGCGGATGTCGATGTCGCTGTGCTCGTCGATGAATGCGCGCACCGCGTCGTCGGAATCGATCATGCGGTCGCGGAGCGTCTCGCAGCGGTGCAGGAGCGCCACGGCCGCGCGCGACTCACCCGTCGCGCGGGCGATCGCCTCGCGGACGGCCGCCGGATCCATGTCGCGCATCTTCTTGCCGATCAACTGGAGCTGGCGGCGCTGGGCGCCGAAGTTCTTCATGCGGCGGAATTCGATGATCTCAGCGAGGACCTCCTCGGGGAGGCCGATCTTGGCGAGCGTCTCGTCGCCCATCCGGGTCATTTCCTTGCCGAGCGCCTGAAGCTCAAGCTGGACACGCTTCAGGTGCGACTTGGACGGGCCGCGGAATTCCTCTTCATCATCATCTTCAATTTCGTTGGGGCGCATAGCTTCCTCGAGGTGGAGTCGGACGCTCAATGATAATGGCAACGGCGCGGGTGTTCTTTCGCTAGAATGCCGTCCTTTTCTTTCATTCTCTGGCCGGTAAAGCCATGCCTGAACAGCACTTAAGCGATTTTGACTTCGAGCTCCCTCCCGAGCTCATCGCACAGTATCCCCTTGCGGACCGCGCCTCCTCGCGGCTCCTGCACATCACGGAGGACGTCCTCGAGGACAAGACCTTCCGTGACATCGAAAACTTCCTCCGCCCGGGCGACCTCCTCATCGCCAACGACACCCGCGTGATCAAGGCGCGTCTGCTCGGCCGCAAGGCCACGGGCGGCGCCGTCGAGGCGCTCATCGAGCGCGTCACGGGCGAGTTCACCGCGATCTCGATGATCCGCGCGAGCAAGAGCCCGAAGCCGGGTTCCAAGGTGCTCTTCGCGACGCCGGGCGACGACGCCGTGACGGCCGAGGTCGAGGTGACCGGGCGCGAGGGCGAGTTCTTCGCGCTGCGCTTCGAGAAGCCCGTGCTCGAGGTCCTCGAGGCCTTCGGCCGCGTGCCGCTCCCGCCCTATATCACCCACGCCCCGGAGAAGAGCGACGAGAGCCGCTATCAGACGGTCTACGCCGAGCACCCCGGCGCAGTCGCCGCTCCCACGGCGGGCCTGCATTTCACCGAGGAACTGCTCGAGCGCATCCGCGCCAGGGGCGTTGACATCGAGTACGTGACGCTGCACGTGGGCGCGGGCACCTTCCAGCCCGTGCGCGTCGAGAACCTCTCCGAGCACCACATGCATTCGGAGTGGTACTCGATGCCCGCGGACGTCGCCGCGAAGATCAATGCCGCGAAGGCCGATGGCCGCCGCGTGATCGCCGTCGGCACGACCTCGCTCAGGACGCTCGAGAGCGCCGCGGACCGCGTGGGGCACGTCGAGGCGGGCGCGCGCGACACCGCGCTCTTCATCACCCCGGGCTACAAGTTCCGCATCGTGGACGCGCTCGTGACGAACTTCCACCTCCCGAAGTCCACCCTCGTGATGCTCGTCTCCGCCCTCGTGGGCCGCGAGCGCATCCTCGAGGCCTACAGGCACGCTGTTCAGGAGCGCTACCGCTTCTTCAGCTACGGCGACGCGTGCTTCATCGAGAAGGCCCGCGGGTCCTGATCCGCTCACCCGAAACGGAAACATTAAAGAATGGCATACAGCTTCAAAGTCACGGCCACCTGCGGGAAGGCCCGCCGCGGCACGCTGACGCTCAACCACGGCGTCGTTGAGACGCCTATGTTCATGCCGGTCGGCACCTACGGCGCCGTGAAGTCGATGGCGCCCTTTGAACTGAAGGAAGTGGGTTCGCAGACCATCCTTGGCAACACTTTCCACCTCTGGCTCCGTCCGGGTCTGGAAGTGATCGGCGCGCACGGGGGCCTGCACGGCTTCATGCAATGGGACCAGCCGATCCTCACGGACTCGGGCGGATTCCAGGTCTTTAGCCTCGGGGAACTCAGGAAGATCACCGAGGAGGGCGTCAAGTTCTCGAGCCCCATCAACGGCGACAAGCTTTTCCTCTCGCCCGAGATCTCGATGCAGATCCAGCGTACGCTCAACTCCGACATCGTCATGGTGCTCGACGAGTGCACGCCCTACAAAATCGGCGACCGTCCTGCCACCGAGGCCGAGGCCGCGAAGTCGATGCGCATGAGCCTCAGGTGGGCGAAGCGCTCGAAGGACGAGTTCGAGCGGCTTGAGAACCCCAACGCGCTCTTCGGCATCGTCCAGGGCGGCATGTACACGCATCTGCGCGAGGAGTCGCTCGAGGGCCTGAAGGAGATCGGCTTCCACGGCTACGCGATCGGCGGCCTCTCGGTGGGCGAGCCCAAGCCCGAGATGATCCGCATCCTCGACGAGATCGCCTGGAAGCTCCCCGAGGACCGTCCCCGCTACCTGATGGGCGTCGGCACCCCGGAGGACCTCGTTGACGGCGTCTCCCGCGGCATCGACATGTTCGACTGCGTGATGCCGACGCGCAATGCGAGAAACGGCTGGCTCTTCACTCGCTTCGGCGACATCAAGCTGAAGAACAGCCGCTACCGCAATGACCTCAGGCCGCTCGACCCGACCTGCGACTGCTACACCTGCCGCAACTTCAGCCGCGCGTACCTGCATCACCTGCACCGCGTGGGCGAGATCCTCGGCGCGCGCCTCAACACGATCCACAACCTCCACTACTACCTCACGCTCGCGGGCGAGATGCGCGCGGCCCTCGAGGAAGGGAGGTTCGAGGCCTGGAAGGAGCAGTTCCGCGCCGACCGCGCCCGCGGCATCGAGTAAACACAACACGGAGGGCCCGGGAGAACTGCAATCAGACACGAGTTTTAAGCCTTAGCGCTTCCTGCCCTCCGTATAATTGCCCAACTTCCCGGTTTCTCCTCGAAATCGGGGGCCGAATTTTTTCTTTTCATTCTTTGGAGTGCACATGTTCTTCATCAGCGATGCCATGGCGGCTGGCGAAGCCGCCGCCGGCGGCATGGAAGGTTTCCTCGTCCAGGTGGTTCCGCTCATCGTCATCTTCGCCGTCTTCTGGTTCTTCCTCATCCGTCCGCAGCAGAAGCGTCAGAAGGAGCACGCCAAGATGTGCGAGGCGCTCGCCAAGGGTGATGAGGTCATGACCGCCGGCGGCATCTCCGGCCGCATCGAGTCGGTTGACGACCAGACGATCGGCCTGCAGGTCGCCTCCGTTGACGGCAAGGCTGTCATCATCAACATGCAGCGCGCCGCTGTTCAGATGGTCCTTCCGAAGGGCTCGGTCAAGTTCTGATCGACCGATCCTCTGGCAGGATGGATTTCTCGGGAAAGGGCCCGGCCTCTCTGATGCCGGGCCGTTTTCCGTCATAAGCCGGCCGGCTTTTTCGTGTCGGAAGGTGTCCGGAGCTCAAGGAAAACAGGCTTCGGAGGGCTGACGCGGACCGGGTGCAGCGAACTCCCCTGCACCCCGGAAACCGGGCGGAAACTGTGGAGTGGAGAAGAAGCGATGAATCGCTATCCTCTTTGGAAATACATAATGATCGGCATCGTGCTCGTCATCGGGCTCATCTACACGCTGCCGAACTTCTATGGCGAGTCTCCTGCGGTGCAGGTCTCGTCGGGCAAGGCCACCGTCAAGGTGACCGAGCAGACGCTCGCCCAGGTCGAGAGCGCCCTTCAGACGGCCAACCTCGTGCCGAACGGCGTCTTCTTCGAGCAGGGCGCCCAGCAGAACACGATCCGCGTCCGCTTTGACCCGACCCAGACCGAGGAGCAGCTCCGAGCCCGCGAGGTGATCGACAAGGCCCTCAACTCGGACCCGAAGGATCCGACGCACATCGTGGCCCTGAACCTCGTGCCGAACACGCCGCGCTGGCTCCTTTCGATCAACGCGCTGCCGATGTACCTCGGCCTTGACCTCCGCGGCGGCGTGCACTTCCTGCTGCAGGTTGACATGCGCGCCGCGATCACGAAGCGCGCCGAGGCGATCGCCGCCGACCTGCGCACGCAGCTGCGCGACAAGCGCATCCGCCACACGGGCATCAACCGCGTCGGCAATGACGTCGAGATCAGCTTCGGCACCGCCGAGGAACGCGACCGCGCCAACGACCTGATGCGCAACACGCAGCCCGACCTCGTGCTCGAGCTCCCGGAGGCCTCCCAGGCGCCCTTCATCATCCGCGCCCGCCTCTCGCAGCAGGCGATCCAGAACGTCCAGAACTACGCGCTGAAGCAGAACATCTCGACGCTGCACAACCGTATCAATGAGCTCGGCGTCGCCGAGCCCGTGATCCAGCAGCAGGGCGCCGACCGCATCGTGGTCCAGCTCCCGGGCGTGCAGGACACCGCCAAGGCGAAGGACATCCTCGGCCGCACCGCGACCCTTGAGGTCCGTCTCGTGGACGACACCCCCGAGGCGCTCGCCCAGCTCGCGCAGGGCACCATCCCCTTCGGCGACGAGCGCTTCACCGACCGTGACGGACGTCCGATCCTCGTCAAGCGCCGCGTGATTCTCACCGGCGAGAACCTGAACGACGCCCAGCCGGGCTTCGACAGCCAGACGCAGGAGCCGACCGTCAACCTCGAGCTCGACAACCGCGGCGCGCGCATCTTCCAGGAAGTGACGCGTGAGAACGTGGGCCGTCGCATGGCCATTCTCATCTTCGAGAAGGGCAAGGGCGAGGTCGTGACCGCTCCGGTCATCCGCCAGGAAATCGGCGGCGGCCGCGTGCAGATCTCCGGCCAGATGACGACCATCGAGGCGACCGACACGGCGCTCGTGCTTCGCGCGGGCTCGCTTGCCGCCCCGATGGAGATCGTCGAGGAACGCCTGATCGGCCCGAGCCTCGGCGAGGCGAACATTGAGGCGGGCTTCCGCTCGACCCTCTACGGCTTCATCGTGATCGCCGTCTTCATGGTGATCTACTATCAGGTCGTGGGTCTCGTGAGCGCCATCTCGCTGATGTGCAACGTGCTCATGCTGATCGCCATTCTCTCGATGCTCCAGGCCACGCTCACGCTGCCGGGCATCGCGGCCATCGCGCTCACGCTCGGCATGGCCGTCGACTCGAACGTGCTGATCAACGAGCGCATCCGTGAGGAACTGCGCATCGGACGCCTGCCCCAGACCGCCATCTCGGAAGGTTACGAACGCGCCTTCAACACGATTCTTGACTCGAACATCACGAGTCTGATCGCCGGTCTCGCGCTTCTGATCTTCGGCTCCGGCCCGGTCCGCGGCTTCGCCGTCGTGCACTGCCTCGGCATCGGCACCTCGATCTTCACCTCCGTGACGGTCTCGCGCGCCATGATCAATCTGATCTACGGCCGCCAGAAGAAGCTCACCAAGATTCACATCGGTCAGATCTGGCGTCCTGACGCCGACAAGGCCAAGGCGAAGTAAGGCGGGAGAAACAGAAAATGGAATTTTTCCGAATCCATCGCACCATCCCGTTCATGCGCTATCGCCATGTGCTGAACGCAATCTCACTTGTGAGCTTCCTCGTCGCGGTCTACTGGATCTTCACGCACGGTCTCGCGCTCTCGATCGAGTTCACTGGCGGCACGCAGCTCGAGGTGAACTACCCCGAGCCCGCGAACACCGAGCAGATCCGAACCGACCTCGCGCAGGTCTCGAACGAGGTGCTCGTGCAGACCTTCGGCACCGCGCGCGACGTGGTGATCCGCGTCCCGACCAAGGAGGGCTTCACCTCCGGTCAGATTGCAGCGGACGTGATGAAGGTTCTCGAGGCGAAGACCCCGGGCGTGCAGTTGAAGAGCACGGAGTTCGTCGGTCCCCAGGTGGGTGACGAACTCGCCCGCGACGGCGGCACGGCGCTCGCGCTCGTGGTTCTCGGCATCATGATCTACCTGGCCTTCCGCTTCGAGTGGAAGTTCTCGGTGGCCGCGATCATCGCCAACCTGCACGACATTGTGATCGTGGTGGGCATCTTCTCGGTGATGCACTGGGAGTTCACGCTTCCGGTCCTTGCCGCGGTGCTCGCCGTGCTCGGCTACTCCGTGAACGAGTCGGTGATTATTTTCGACCGCGTCCGCGAGCACTTCCGCACAATGCGCCGCGCCGACAGCATCGAGGTGATCAACTCGGCCATCACGGCGACGATCTCGCGAACCGTGATCACGCATACGTCGACGCTGGCGATGACGCTCTCGATGTTCTTCTTCGGCGGCCCGGCGCTTCACTACTTCGCGCTTGCGCTCACGATCGGCATCCTGCTCGGCGTCTACTCGTCCGTGTTCGTTGCCGCGGCCATCGCGCTTTACCTCGGTGTGAAGCGTGAGGACCTCGTCAAGAAGAAGAAGGAGGAACTCGAGGAGATGGTGCCGTAAACGGCCTCACTCTGAAGTTTCCCTCAGCCCCATGGTTTCAGACTGTGGGGCTTTTTTTATATTCAAAAAACCTTGTATTAATACAAAATAAGTTCAAGCAATATTAAAAATTTTCCTGAATGAGGAGGGACGGCTCCGGGTTCCGGAGATAAGCGGTCAGACATCACTGAAGGCCGGCCGATGTGCTTCGGAAGCGATATCGGTGCCCCGCTCTCCGGCCGCTTTTGATAAAGATCAAGAGTTGTGTGCGACCGGATGTGTCGCACCATGAATTAGGAAATTTGAGAAGCTGCCGACAGCAGCCCTTCCATGCGGGTAGTGACACCATGAACTATCGCAAAAATCTGCTGAGGATCAGGGAGAAGGCTCAGTGCAGACATGATACCGGAATGATGCGCGTCACCCGGGCGGCCGAAATTAAGAAAACCTGCAGGTTTTCTTAATTTTCAGCGACTTGCATTCATCCCGGACTTTCGGCATGATGAAGGGGCTTCAACCAAGCCTTGTCAGATGCGGTGCAAGGGCTCCGGCCGAAATTCGCATCGTTGTAAATCAGCCCCCGCGGGCGTTTCGCCCCGGGTCGGACCTGGTCGCTTTCGAAGAGAAGCGTCCGTTCTGCGCTGCCGAGTGCGTCACGCACTCGGGGGTCTCTCATTTCTGAAGGGGACAAACAGAATGAACGCACTTGACTATCGCATGAGGTCCGTCCCCGCCGTCCGATTCGGCCCCCACCTGCTGGGCGCTCCGGCGACCGTGGGCTACGACAGGAAGCAGCTCTCCGAAGATGCCGTCCGACGCATCCCGGAACTGAATCCCAACCATTACTTCCCCGCCGACGTCTACCGCGACCTGGTCGCCTGGTGGAATCTCGGCGGTCGCGAGCCCCTGCTCATCTCCGGCCCCGCCGGGTCCGGCAAGACGAGCACGGTGCTGCAGTTCTGCGCGCGGCTCTCGGTGCCCGTCGTGTGCTTCACGGCGCGGCCCCGCATGGGCCGCCGCGAGCTGATCGGCCGCTGGGTGCTCGGCAAGGACGGGATGGTCTGGGTTGACGGTCCCGCGACGCTCGCCTGGCGTCACGGATGGCTCTTCATCGTCAACGAGTCTTCCGCGGCTCCTGCGGAAACGTGGGTCTCGGCAAACGATCTCCTCGAAGGGCTCGCCCTCGAGAACGATCAGACGGGAGAGGTGATCCCGCGCCACCCGATGGCGCGCATCGTCTTCACCGACAACTGCCGCGGCCACGCGACCGAGACTGACTCCGGTTATCTCGGCCGCCAGATGCAGGACCGTTCGGTCATCGACCGCATGTGGCACATCCGCATGGAGGGCCTCACCGAGACCGAGGAGGCGAGCGTTCTCGCGAACGCCGTCCCCCGGGCCCTGCGCGGGGCAGCCGGCGACCTCGTCGTCAACGAGATCGCCTCCTTCATGGCACAGGCGGGAGCGGCGACCCGCGAGAGCTCGAAGTCCGACACGCTCGGCTTCCGCTCCCGCACGATCGCGCTCTCCCACCGGGCTCTGAGCCGCATGACGACGATGTCGCTCAGCCACGTCACGGGCGCCACCCCGGAGGTTCCCGATCCGCTCGCGTGGATCGCGGACGCCGCCGTCGGCAACGCCCTTGACCGTCCCGTGAGGGACGCGCTCGTCACGTATCTCAAGACGCTCTTCGGCGAGCGCCTCACTGAGATGCACCGGGCGTGGCTCGAGTGCCATCCCTCCGCGCCGGCCCAGGGTTTGCCCTGCGTGCCGACCTTGAGGAGGTCGACTCACCGACCGCCGTCAGCTTCTGAGCCGGAAGGGAAGAAGACACGCCATGCTCCTTGGGAACCGCTGCCGCACGCGGGCTTGCCTGCACGGCAACCGGCTGTTCCTAACGATCTCTCGGGGCGCACATGCACGCTGCTGATAAGCGATGAGCCTTACCAGGCTCCTCATCGTGCTTCATTGACGAGGCGCGTTCGGTTGACACCGCTGACGAGATACCGCAGGCCGTGATCTGGATCCTGCGCGCTTGGGCGCGCGAAGGGTGCCTTCGGCCACTGACCGGAGATGGCCGGCGATCAGGGCACCGCGCAAGCGCGCTGACGATGAAACCGTCTCCCGCGGGGAACCTCTCCCCGCAGGCAGACAACCTGTCCAAAAGCTGTGAGAAGGGGCGGCCCCGCCAGGTCCGCTCCTTTTCGCACGGGCTCTTCTTCGAGCTTTCTTCATGTCCTCCGGGTCATGAGGAGGAAAGAGCGCCTGTTCTTTCCAGCTTGTTGAACACCCCCATACACCTTCCGATCCACCCTTCAACCACCCTTTCAATCTTTTTTCACTCTTCATCATGAATTTTTTCAACTTTCTTCGATCTTTCTTTTCCTCGGATTCCTCCAAACTCCAGCCCGAGCCTGAGCCCGAGCCTCAGCCTCAGCCTCAGCCCAAGGCCAAGCCCAAGGCCAGTTCCATTCCACCTCCCAACATCAAGATTCCTCCCGACCTCCTCCGTCCCGGTCGCGC
>NZ_JAUNSF010000161.1 GCF_030539355.1 Sutterella sp. | reverse complement strand
AAAAAAGACGGCCTGGAAGCTCTGCGGCATCTACCTGATCATCCACCGGTCGGGCGCGTTCTACATCGCGAGGACAACTGACATGAAGGACCGGCTCAGATTTCATCGCTATCAGGATGCCTTCGCCGACCATCAGTGGATCGCCTTCAGGCCCTGCCCGCAGAAGGAGCTCAGAAAACTCGAGGCGCTGATGATCGGCTGCGCCGCCCGGGCGCGGCTCCCGATTCTCAACCGCGTCGCCGCGCAGCACGGGCCCTACCCGATGGACCTGGCCTACTCCTTTGACGAAGTCTTCCCGCCCTGGGCGCAGGAGCGCTTTCTCGCCGAGGGGGAACTCCACGGCGAGACCGTCCTGGAGCAGTTCGCGGCGGTGTATGAAGGCGCGATCCTCTGCGAACGTGACGCCTGGAAGGTTTTCAGGACCGAACGGCACGCCCGCGGGATGCTCGAGATCGCGCACCGCTGCATCCTGATGGCGATCCCGAACCCGTGGGAGCTCGAGAACCTGTGGTGGGCAATCCAGCTTCCCACCGGCCGCGGCTATCCCATGCTCACTCTCACCGCGGGCGGCTCCAAGGTCGTTCTGAAGTTCACCCGGAGGCCCGGGGACCCCGGACCCGTGATGGCGGACCTCGCGCTCGCGAGAAACGTCGCGGGGCCTGAGACCGAAAGCGGACGGAGGCTGCGTGAAGAGCTCAGTCAGTACGGCGTGGTCTGGTGCGACCCGCCCGACGGCTCCGCGGATTTCAGGATCGGAAAGGATTTCTGCGCCGCGCTGGGCTGGCGCTATCCCGACGAGACCGCGCGGGACAAGGACATGGCGCGCGAAGTCACCCGGGCGCTGACCGCCGGTGACTTCGTGCATCTCCAGGCACCGCTCGAGCGGGCGCACCTCGTGCTCGACCACCCGGACGTGCAGCACGCCTTCAAGCTCGCGGTGATGGCGCTCCTGAGGCGCACGGCGAAACGGGCACGCGTCCCCCACAACCCGATCGCCACGTTCTCGATGCGCAACGGGTACTGCGGGCTGCCGCCGGTGCCGGAGATGAACACAGCTGCCGAGCAGCCGGACGAGACGGCATCGAAGTCCGAGGACGTGAAGGAGGAGGAGACGGCAGCGGCGTGAGGACTCATTGAAAGCCCATTTTCCGGTCACACGCCCATGAGAACGGCCGCCCGTTCCAATAGGAATGAGCGGCCGTTGACGTTTCAGGCCTTCAGTTCTGCGCTGCAGCGGCCCCGGACTCCCCGCGCGCCGGACCCTGACCACATGCCCGGGATCAGAGTCCGGCCCGCTTGGGAAGCCGGGGGGCTCAGACCCAGCCGATCACGTGCTTGGCGGCGCGGAGGTAGTTGGTGTTGGGCTCGCCCTTGAGGCCGAGCGCCTCGACAGCTGAGCTCATCGCCTCGTAGTTCTCGCTCTCGCAGCACGCAGTCTCGACACGGGCGTCGTTGAACCACACCTCGGCGTACTCGCAGATAACGCCGTTCACGGAGAAGCCGTAGCGCTTCTTCTCGACCTTGACGAGGGCGAGCCCCGGCGTGCGGCGCACGAGTTCCTCGAAAGCCTCGTAGCTGCATTCCTCGGGCAGCTCCCCGGCATCGGCCTCGAGCGCCTCGAGAATGGCCGCGAGCTCCTCGCGGCGCACCGGGAACTGGAACTTTCCGCGCGGCTGGAAGATCTCGTAGCCCTCGGGCGTCTCGCCGGTTTTGTACTTGATGTCGAGCAGGCCGTCGCGGACCTTCACATTGGCCGCGTCCGTGCGCTCCGAGAGAATGTAGGTCTCGGCGGGCATCACGCGGGCCTTGAAGAGCACAGCCTTCGAGGTCCACATGTGCGCCTTCACGCCCTCGATCACGTCCTTCCCGAAGACGCGGAACTCCGCGCGCGGGATGATCTTCGCGGCCTCCTCGGCGGAGGTGGCCCTGTTCTTCGCAAACGTGTCAGTCATGGCTCACGCTCCTTCACTTGGTCCACGTGGTGTAGGGATGGGCGACGAGGTTGTTGTTGAAGTACCTCGGGTCGCTCGAGACCTCCTCGCCGATCCAGTCAGGTTTCTCAAAGGGCGTCTCGGGCGAGGGAAGCTCGATCTCGGCGACGACGAGGCCCTCGTTGACGCCCGCGAACTCGTCGATCTCCCAGACGAACCCGCCCATGGGGATCTTGTAGCGAGTCTTCTCGATGATCGGCTTCTCGGCGAGGTTGTCGAGCATGGCGACGCAGTCGTCGTACGGGATCTCGTACTCGAACTCCATGCGGGTCACGCCGACCGTGAGGCCCTTCACGGTGATCACCGCGCGGTCGCCGACCGTGCGGATGCGGACCGTGCGCTCCTTGACGCTGTTCAGATACCCCTGGCGGTAGTGCACGCCCTCGGCGAGTCCGCGCCAGCCGTCGCCCTTCACGAGAAACTTTCTTTCAACTTCCTTGGCCATCGTCATACTCCTTCGGGGAGGCGGGCACCGATGCCGGCCTCCCGGCTTCATCCGGGGCACCGGGTGCGCCACAGGCGGAACGCCGCCCGCGGGAACCTCGGATCCCTCGCATTCATTCTCCGGAACCGGGAGGCCGTTTGAGATGCGTTATCCTGATCCGATTCATCACAAAACCTGATATAAAGAGCTCACCGTCCCCGGGATTCCGCTGAAGTTCCCGTGCGACGCCATCAGGATTCCCAGTGATCCGTCTCCCCGACCCGAGGTCCACCGAATGATTTCGCTTCCCCATCTGCGCACCTTCATGGCCGTTGCACGGCTGATGAGCTTCACGAGGGCGGCCTACGAGCTCTCGCTCTCGCAGCCGGCGGTGAGCGCTCATGTCGCGGCGCTCGAGGAAGCGCTCGGGGTGCGGCTCTTCGAGCGCACAGGCCGCCGGATCGTCCTCACCGACGCCGGACGGATCGTTTACCGTGCCGCGCAGGACATCTCGGACAGGATGCGTCAGCTCGAGAGCGAGCTCGAGGACCTCGGGGAACTCAGGAGCGGCGTCATACGGATCGGCGCCTCGCGCATCGCGGGCGTCTATCTGCTGCCGCGGATCATCACCTCCTTCCGGGAGCGCTTCCCCGACATCGAGATCCATGTGACGAATCACACGGCGCACACGATCGCGAGGCTCGTCGAGGACAACGCCTTCGACCTCGCCGTCGTCTGCGAGGGCGACGCCGAGCAGTACCCGACCGCCGCGGTCGGCATGAAGCGCATCGGCACCGACGACCTGGTGCTCGTCGCGCCCAACGGCCGCACCGTCTCGAGCCTCAAGGTCTTCCGCCCGGGAGACGTGCTATCGCCCGAGGAAGTGCAGTCGGAGTCCTTCATCCTCTCGGGGCCCGACACCGCCTCGGCGAGGAACCTGCGCCGGCAGCTCGCGAACCTCGGCCTGCATCTGAAGAGCACGATCGTGATGGACGACGCCGGGGCGATCAAGCGCACGGTGGAGGAAGGCGCCGGACTCGCGATCCTCTCGCGGTCGGCGGTCGAGCGCGAGCTCGCCGAGGGGCGCCTCGTGGAGGTGACCGTGCCGGGCTGGAGTCTCTCGCGCGGCATTTTCATGCTGTGGCGCAATGACAGACGGTTCTCGCGCAACACCGAGGTCTTCATGGAGTTCCTGAAAAACCGCCTGTCGGAGAAGGGAAACGGGGCGGCGGACATCCCGGTGCCCAATTAATCCATCAGGTTTTCTGATTGAATGCATCAGATCTGACGATACTCCGCACCGTGATCCCGCTTCAGAATTGAGGCAAGAAGGTGACTCGTCATTTTCAAGAGCCGCCTATCCTCGGACATAAACGTACAAGCGGAGGCCATATGGGCATCGACAGGACAACAACGCCGGCCGCAGCCGCGGCAAACGCAGGCGCAGTCAGCGCGGACTACGATCCGCTCGACATGGAGAGCTACTCGCTCAACCGAATCCCGAAGCGGCCGCCCTCGGCCGCGAGCCGGTTCTTCCAGACCTGGGG
>NZ_JAUNSF010000036.1 GCF_030539355.1 Sutterella sp. | reverse complement strand
GAGTATCTGGCTACGAACCAGAGGGTCGTGGGTTCGAATCCTGCCTGGCGCACCATTTCACTAGGTCTCGAGCATGAAGCAGCGTTCCGGGAGGAAAAGCTGCTTTTTTGTTGTCTTTTTTCAGGGTGCCGCACCGCCACCGCCAGGATCAGGATTGACAAAAAACAGCGGTTTATCAATGATCTGAGGGGCAAATGCCTGATCACCCCCTTTCAGATCATCCCCTCCCCTGTCAATCCTTAAGACTGCCTAAATTTTAGGCAATGACGTAACTCTCTGATTCCTTTAAGAAGAGTCCGCGCCGGCCCCTGATGCGCTCAGGTTATGCACAGGTTTTGTGGATAAGCGGCTCTCCGGGGCTGTGGACAACCTTCGTTTTCCACAGGGCTATTCGGGCCGAATCTCCTTGTGGCAGAAGGGTTTTGAAGGTGTCAGGCACTTTCGGCCGCCTCATCCGCGCGAACCGGGAAAAACACCCCGGCTGTGGAAAACCGGGTTTCCGGGCGCCGTGCCGCGTCCCGGATCATGCCGGGCGCGCATGACCGCCCCTCAGGCGGTCCGGCGGCCAGGCATCAAAAAGAGTTCAGCTGCGGCTGTCCCAGCGCTCGAAGAAGACGTGCATCGGGCGGCCGGGCGTCGTGGCGAGCGTTTTCACGAGCGTCGGGCGGAAGCGGCCGCGCGGGATCGTCGGGAACCACGTGTCGCCCTCGTAGTCGGCGTCAATGCGCGTGAGCCAGATGCGGCCCGCGAGCGGCAGCGCCTGGCGGTAGATCTCGCCGCCGCCGATCACCATGATGCGGGGCGCGCCCTCGAGGAGCGCGATCGCCTCGGCGAGCGACTTCACGACGGTGACCTTCGGCGGCACGGCGATGCCGCGGCGGGAGATGACAATGTTGCGCCGGCCCGGGAGCGGGCGGCCGATCGACTCCCAGGTCTTCCTGCCCATGACGACGGGGGCGCCCATCGTCGTGCGCTTGAAGTGCGCGAAATCCTCGGGGATGCGCCAGAGAAGACGGTTGCCGGCGCCGATGACGCCGTTCCTCGCCGCGGCGGCGATGAGTTCGATCATGGGAATGCTCGCTGATTCTGGAAGATGGAAAGACGGTGCCCTGCGAAGTGCCTCAGACCGCGACGGGCGCCTTGATGGCAGGCCAGGGATCGTAGCCCTCGAACGAGAAGTCCTCGTAGCGGTACTCGAAGAGAGAGGCCGGACGGCGGGCGATCACGAGCTTCGGATAGGGGCGGGGCTCCCGCGAGAGCTGCAGCTTCACCTGCTCGACGTGGTTGTCGTAGATGTGGCAGTCGCCGCCCGTCCAGACGAAGTCGCCGGGCTCGAGGTCGCACTGCTGCGCGACCATGTGCGTGAGGAGCGCATAGCTCGCGATGTTGAAGGGGACGCCGAGGAACATGTCGCAGGAGCGCTGGTAGAGCTGGCAGGAGAGGCGCCCGTCGGCCACGTAGAACTGGAAGAGGCAGTGGCAGGGCGGGAGCGCCATCTCGGGGAGCTCCGCGGGGTTCCAGGCCGTTACCACGAGGCGGCGCGACTCAGGGGCCTCGCGGATGCGGCGCAGCACGTCCGTGATCTGGTCGATCGCGCCGCCGTCCTTCGCCGGCCAGGCGCGCCACTGGTGCCCGTAGACGGGACCGAGGTCGCCGTTCTCGTCGGCCCACTCGTCCCAGATCGTCACCTTGTTGTCGTGCAGATACTTGATGTTCGTGCTGCCCGAGAGGAACCAGAGCAGCTCGTGGATGATCGAGCGCAGATGGAGCTTCTTCGTCGTCACGAGGGGGAAGCCCTCCGAGAGCGGGAAGCGCATCTGGCAGCCGAAGAGCGAGCGCGTGCCCGTTCCCGTCCTGTCGCCGCGGTGCGCGCCCTTTTCAAAGATCTCAGCGAGAAGCGTCTCGTACTGATTGCTCGCCATGGCGCGCTGCCTCCGAAAGAATGGGTGTGTGAGTGGGATAGCCGGAAGTCCTGAATTATACGGAGGCCCCTTCGCCCTCCGAAACACCCAAAAGAATCGCCCCGGCTCCTTCAAGCGAAGGGAACCGGGGCGGTGCTGTCACCTGACCTCAGGTCAGGCAGGGATCGCTGTGAGGATTATTCCTCGACGATCGTCTTGACTTCCATGCCGAACTTGTCCTTGACAGTGGTATGGATGTTCAGGAGGGCGATCCAGCGGCGGAGAACGCCGATGATGACGAAGAGCATCAGGACCATGATCAGCGCCGACAGGAAGGCGAGCAGGTTCTGACCGTTCGGGAGGTACTGGTTGAAGATCAGCCAGAGGCCGGCCCAGAACGTGATGATCGTCATGAGGATGCCGGGAGCGCCCGTGACCCAGGCGTACTTGACATGGTTGAAGCGGATGATGACGGTCGTGCCGATCAGCAGCGTCACGGAGGCAAGCAGCTGGTTGCAGATACCGAACAGCGGCCAGATCGAACCGATGTCGCCCGACCAGACGAGGTAGCCCCACGTGCCGGTGAAGATGGCGGACGTGATGACGATGCCGGGCCACCATTCCTTGTCGGCGAACTTCGGCCAGACCTTGCCCATCATTTCCTGCAGGAAGAAGCGGCCCACACGGGTGCCGGCGTCAACCGCGGTAAGGATGAACACGGCCTCGAACATGATGGCGAAGTGATACCAGTACGCCATCAGGTGTTCCATGAACGGGATCTTCGAGAAGATGTGGGCCATGCCGACGGCGAGCGACACGGAGCCGCCAGGACGGGCCATCAGGCTTTCCTGGACCTCAGCCTCGAGCTGCGGGAGTTCGACGACGGACATGCCGAGCTTGGCGAACTTGTCAGCCGGGGCGTTGATGGCGAAGTAGTCAGCCGGAACGAGCACGCAGGCGGCGACGAGGGCCATGACGGCAACGAAGCCTTCCATGAGCATCGCGCCGTAGCCGACGAACAGAACGTCACGCTCGTTGCTGATCATCTTCGGGGTCGTGCCGGTGCCGATCGTGGCATGGAAGCCGGAGAGGGCGCCGCAGGCGATCGTGATGAAGAGGAACGGAACAACCGGGCCGCCGATGATCGGGCCACCGCCGTGGATGAACTCGGTGACCGGGGGCATGTTGAAGTTCGGCATGACGAAGGCGATGCCGATGGCGAGAGCGCCGATCGTGCCGATCTTCAGGAAGGTCGAGAGGTAGTCACGCGGCAGGAGCAGGAGCCACACCGGGAGAACCGAGGCGAAGAAGCCGTAGATCGGGATGAGGAGGCTCATCTCGGGCTTGTCGATGTCGAGGAAGCCGAAGTACTCGGGATGAGCGGCAACCCACGGACCCGAAAGGATGCAGAGGAAGAGGAGCACGACGCCCATGATCGTGGCGCCGAGAACGTCACCCTTGCGCCAGACCTGCATGTAGAGACCCATCAGGATGGCGATGGGGATCGTCGAGGCGACGGTGTAGGTCGACCAGAGCGAGTTGTGCATCGCGTTCACGACGGCGATCGAGAGACCGGCGAGCGTGAGGATCAGAATGGCGAGCACGGCCCAGGCGGCGACGCGGCCGGTGGTCGTGTCGATTTCCTGGCTGGCGATGTAGGCGAGCGAGTTGCCGCGGTGACGGACCGAGCAGAACAGCACGACCATGTCATGCACGCCGCCGGCGAGCACGCAGCCGATCAGGATCCAGAGCAGGCCGGGCAGATAGCCGAACTGCGCGGCGAGAACCGGGCCGAGGAGCGGGCCGGCCGCGGCAATGGCGGCGAAGTGGTGGCCGAAGAGAACGTATTTGTTCGTGGGGACGTAGTCCTTGCCGTCATCAAAGCGCACGGCGGGGGTTTCGCGTGCGGCGTTGATGTTGAGCACCTTCTGAGCTACCCACAGACCGTAGAAGCGGTATGCGATAGCGAAGATGCACAGAGCGGCGAACACAACGGTGAGTGCATTCACCCCGTTCAGCGTTTCCATGAGAATCTTCCTTTGGGTTGTTGCATGGGTATCACGTCGGAAGCGAAAAGTGAGGAGAGTCGGAGAAGTCCGAGAGCACCTTCGCCGGCCTCCTTCCGGAGTGAAAAAAACTTTCAGCCCCGAGACTCAGCCAACGCAGTCAAGTTGCTTGACTACATTTCGTTTCGAACGTATGAGCAAGTGTAACGAGACAGGTGAAAACCCTAAAGTGTCGCCTTTGTTAAGCGTATACCTTGAATTGATATTTATCAATTCAGCTAAGGTGTTCTCCTTACCGTAAATCCCTTACTTCTTATGGTTTTCACCAATAGAACCCCACGCGACCCCGTAACCCCATGGTGGGAGAAGAAATCCCCGAATCGCCTGCGGCTCTAGGGAAGAGAGAGCGTCGGGGCCTTGCCGCTGAGAAAACCGGACCAGGCGACCATGAAGTTGATGTACTCGGCCGCGGACGGCTCTTCGCCGGCAGCCTTACGCTTTTCAAGTGCGGTCGTAAGCTGCGTTAGGGTTTTCTCGTATTCGCGCAACACACAGACGACGATCTGACGCGGATCCGCCGTTTCGGGGTCAATCGCATCCCTCTGTAAGACTTGGGGAATACCCTTACACAGGTGGGCCACAAGCCTTTCTCCGGCCCAATCATTTTGAACCACCCTCTCCGGGGCGGATTTCCCAAGCAACATGTCGCAGAGGTCTTCGAAAAATTCCTTCTCCTGCTCGGCCGCCGCGGCGGCGTCGTCGCTCCCGGGCGCGTTGGCCGCGAGCCAGTCGTTCTGCATGTGGGCGATGCCGAGCTCCTCGAGGACGAGAAAGACGGTGCTCTGGTCGGTGAGGTCAACGGGGCCGCTCGGGGCCACTTCAGGGGCGTTGGGAAACTGCTGCATGGTCGGTGGATTCCTCTGGGTAATGCGCAATCTTCCGGCGTCGGCTGGACGCCGCGGAACGCGATTCTAAGACCGGAGTCTTAAGCGGACGCCATCAGACCTGCAGACAGGCCGGGCGACGGCGAACATGCGTCCGCCCGGAGGTGCGCGCTTTATATAGAGATTCAGTTGAGGGGCTCGAGGGCCTCGTCGGGGAGCGGCATCACGTCGATGCCCTCGCTGCGCAGCTCCGCGGCCTCGAGGGGCGAGCAGATGCCGCGCACGAGCTTTTTCTCGCGCCTGCCCTTCTCCATGTCGCGGACGGCCTCGGGGAATTCCTTGCCCACGTCCTCGGCCTTCCGAGCCGCCTCGCGCATGACGCTCATCACGCGCTCGCGCGCGGCCTCGACGACCCTTCTCGCCTCCTCGGCCTCGCGGCGCTTCACGTCCGCCGCAACCTCGGTGCGGGTCGTGCCCTCGACCGGCTTCACGCTGGGCGCGGCCGGCAGCCGGCACACGTCACCCGCGCCGCAGACCGGGCAGGCCGCGGGGGCGGCGTCCGGCTCGTCGGACCTGAGCCAGGCCTCGAAGACGTGGCCGTTCGGGCAGCGGAAGTCGAAGATCTTGAGCGTCATCTGGGTTACATGTGTTTCTGAAACGTCCTTCCGGAAGGAAAAAATGAGTCGGACGAAAAAAGTCCGTGACATTCTCCTCGGACTGTGCTATAGTGCGCCTCCTCAGTTCAGGGGCACTGCCCCCGGAATCCTTGAGCCCATTCACCACGGGACGGATTCCTGTCTGAGTGCATCTAGGAAGGATGGCAGAGTGGTTGATTGTACCGCCCTGGAAAGGCGGCATACGGAGATTCCGTATCGAGGGTTCGAATCCCTCTCCTTCCGCCAGAACAATCTGATCGTCGGAGCGCTTTCTCCGGCGAGAATGAGGAAGCGGGCGTCGTATAACGGCCATTACCTCAGCTTCCCAAGCTGATGACGAGGGTTCGACTCCCTTCGCCCGCTCCAGAAGAGCAAGACACAGCAGCCCGGCAGAATGACTTCGCCGGGCTTTTTGCTTTTCCGCCTCCCGCATCTGGCCCGCCCTCGGACACGGCTTCCCCCGCCCCGCTCAGAAGAACTTCAGGCGCGCCATGGCACAGACGACCCGCATCATCACGCTCGACACGGAAACCACCGGCCTTCACTGCGACCAGGGCGACCGCATCATCGAGATCGGCTGCGTTGCGATCGAGGGCCGCATGATGAAGAGCTCGAGCGACAACCAGCTCCAGATCTTCGTCAACCCCGAGCGCGAGGTGCCCGAGGACGCGGTCGCGATCCACGGCATCACGACGGAGTTCCTCGCCGACAAGCCGAAGTTCGCGCAGATCGCGGACGAGTTCCTCGACTTCGTGCGCGGCTCGACCCTCGTCATCCACAACGCCGCGTTCGACACCGGGTTCCTCAACATGGAGCTCGGCCGCTGCGGCCTCGGGAAAATCGAGGACTACGTCACCGAGGTGATCGACACGGTGAAACTTGCCAAGAAGCTCCTGCCGGGCCGCTCGGTGAGCCTTGACAAGCTCTGCAATTACTACGAGATCGACAACTCGAACCGCAAGCTCCACGGCGCGCTCCTCGACGCGGAGCTCTTGGGCGAGGTCTACATCGCCCTCACCCGCGGCGAGGACAAGCTCGAGTACGACCATGTCGACGTCAATGACATCCCCGCGATGCCGGACTCTTCGCGCATGGTGATCGTGCGCGCCACCGAGGAGGAGCTCGCCGAACATCACCGCATCCTCGGCATCGCCGACAAGAAGAGCAAGAGCACCTGCGCCTGGAACAAGCTCTATGCCGCGGACGCAGCCGCGGAAGCCCCCGCTGCCGCCGAGTGAGCATCCGGGCCGCCGCCGGAGCGCCGCCTCAATTTGTCGACAATTTGGCGTGAATTTTCACCAAAAGTCGATGAATTATCATAAGAAAATCAGGGAAAACGACTTCGCAGAGGGGTTTCGACAATTCCCCGGTCCAAAGTCGGGGGAGTTGTCGTTCCGGGTCGCTATGATCTTGGGATTACCTCATTCCTCATGAGGCGTCCGTCCGTCTCCCTCGGGCCCGCAGTGACCGGGTCTATTCGCGGGCGCGCCGCCTCCTTTCATCAAGCGGAGCATTCCTCTCATGCAGCTCAAGAAACTCATCGTCTGCGCCTGCGCCATCGCCGCCTGCGGCATCACTGCCGGCACGGCCGCCGCCCGTGACCTCATCCGCGTGGGCACCGAGCCCACGTTCGCGCCCTTCGAATTCCTCGACACGGAGACGAAGGAGTTCACCGGCTTCGACATGGATCTCATCCGCGCCGTCGTCGACAAGGCGGGCTATGACGTGCAGATCCTCAACATGGGCTTCGACGCCCTCGTGCCGGCCGTCATGACGGGCACGATCGACGTGATCGCCGCCGGCCTCTCGATCACGCCGGAGCGCGCCAAGCGCGTCGACTTCACCGCTCCCTACTACACCTCGGGCGTCTCGATGCTGATCGCGAAGAAGGACGCGGGCAAGTACAAGACCTTCGACGACCTCAAGAACCGCGTCATCGCCGTGCAGATCGGCACGACCGGCGCCGAGAAGGCCAAGGACATCGCCGGCGCCCAGGTGAAGAGCTTCAACACGACGAGCGAGGCCTTCATGGATCTGATGATCAAGGGCTCGGACGCCGTCCTCCTTGACCGCCCGGTCCTCGGCTACTACCTGCGCAACCAGGCCAAGGCCGCCCAGGTCCTGACGATCCCGCCCTACGTCGCCGACGCCGAGGAGTTCGGCTTCGCCGTCAAGAAGGGCAACAAGGAGCTCCTCGACAAGCTCAACAAGGCCTACGCCGACCTCAAGGCCTCGGGCGAAGTGCAGAAGATCTACGACAAGTGGTTCCAGGACTGATTCCTTGACAAGAATCACATCCGAATAGGCACTTCTGACGGCATCACGGCAACGCGTTCCGTGATGCCGGATGCTTTAATTAAAATGCGCCGATTCCTGAGATCCGCCGCCACGGACGGATCTGAGGGAAAGGAAAGCCGGAGCTCCGGAACTCCGGCACCGGGCGGGCCGCCCGCGAGGACTCTCACCCCCGAGGCGGCCGCGGACCCAAAGGCAGACGCGGCAGACTCCGGTCCGCGCACTCTTTGACCTTCTCCAACAAAAACAAAGTCATGGAATTTGATCTTTCCCTGATATTCAAGGCATTCCCGCTGCTGCTGCGCGGCGCCGGTCTGACGCTTGAAATCACTGCCCTCTCGGTCGGCCTCGGTCTGCTCATCGGCCTCGTCCTCTCGCTGATGCAGCTCTCGCACTCGAAGCTCCTCAGCCTCCCGGCCAAGGTGTACGTGGACTTCATCCGCGGCACCCCGCTCCTGATTCAGATCTTCATCATCTACTTCGCGCTGCCGAACATCGTCGGCCACCGCATCGACCCGTACATCGCCGCGGTCGCCGCCTGCTCGCTCAACTCCGGCGCCTACATCGCCGAGATCTTCCGCGGCGGCATCCAGTCGATCTCGAACGGCCAGGTCCGCGCCGGCCTCTCGCTCGGCATGACCTACGGCCAGACGATGCGCTACATCGTGCTGCCCCAGGCCTTCAAGCGCATCATTCCGCCGCTCGGCAACGAGTTCATCGCCATGCTGAAGGACTCGTCCCTCGTCTCCGTGATCGGCTTCGAGGAACTCACCCGCTCGGGCCAGCTCATCATCGCCGAGACCTACGGCACGCTTGAGATCTGGTCGTGCGTCGCCATCCTCTACCTCGTGATGACGCTCACCATCTCGCGCTTCATCTCCTGGCTCGAGAAGCGCTTCAAGAAGACCGACGAGCGCTGATAAAACAGCAGAAAATCACCGTCTTCACCAGAGAAGGAGCAGTGCGGCCGGACATGATTCCGGCCCCTGCTCCTTTTTGCAGCACCCCGACGGGAAGCGCGCCGCTGCAGCCCCTCAAAAAAAGGTTTCCGTTTGACTTGCACGCCCGAGGACGTGCGGCTAAAATGCGCGCTTTCACGGCTCGAGTCACAACGCTCGTGTCCGCAAGTTAAATCATCTCTTTGACAGGAATATCCATGTCTGAACTGACCAAGTCTGAGATCGTTGCCAAGTTCCAGCGCGCCGAAGGCGACACTGGCTCTCCCGAGGTCCAGGTGGCCCTCCTCACGGCCCGCATCAATCACCTCACGGAGCACTTCAAGGTCCACGCCAAGGATCACCACAGCCGCCGCGGCCTTCTCCGCATGGTTTCGCGCCGCCGCAAGCTCCTTGACTACCTCAAGCGCACCGACCTCAACGCCTACCGCAAGCTGATCGAAGCCCTCAGCCTGCGCAAGTAAGCTAGAAACGAATTGCCAGATCACGGCCTGCCGGTTATATCGACAGGCCGTGCTCTTATCTGCAATGCCGTCCGTTCGTTGACAACCACCTCTGCCCCAACTCCGCAGTCCGGTCCCCGGACATCCCAAAAGCGCGTTGCGATCTGAGCGCTTTCCTCTTCCCCTCCGAAGAGCCTTCAGACCGCAGCGTGCCGACCTTCCTCTCCGACCGTTGGAGAGCAAATCGGCGAAGCCGAACAAACGGCGCGGAGCGGTTCAAAAGAGACAGGGTCAGCGAAAGGACATTCAATCAACGTCTTTTTCAGGAACTATCCTCATGACGATGTTCAACAAGGCTACCCAGTCCTTCCGCTTCGGCAATCATGACGTGACGCTCGAGACGGGCGAGATCGCCCGCCAGGCCACCGGCGCCGTTGTCTGCCGCATGGATGACACCGTGGTTCTCGCCACGGTCGTCTGCAAGAAGGAAGCGAAGCCCGGCCAGGACTTCTTCCCGCTCACCGTCGACTACATCGAGAAGACCTACGCCGCCGGCCGCATCCCGGGCGGCTTCTTCAAGCGCGAGGGCCGTCCCTCCGAGAAGGAGACGCTCACGAGCCGCCTCATCGACCGCCCGATCCGCCCGCTCTTCCCGGACGGCTTCTTCAATGAGGTCCAGGTCATCATCCACGTCCTCTCGGCCGATCCCCAGGTTGATCCGGACATTCCCGCGATGATCGGCGCCTCCGCCGCGCTCGCGATCTCCGGCATCCCGTTCCGCGGCCCGATCGGCGCCTGCCGCGTCGGCTACATCAACGACGAGTTCGTCTGCAACCCGACCACCGAAGAGCTCAAGAAGAGCCGCCTCGACCTCGTCGTCGCCGGCACCGAGCGCGCCGTCCTGATGGTTGAGTCCGAGGCCGACATCCTCCCCGAGAAGACCATGCTCGAGGCCGTCATGTTCGGCCACCGCGAGATGCAGGTTGCCATCGACGCGATCAACGAGCTCGTCGCCCAGGCCGGCAAGCCCGCCTGGGACTGGCAGCCCGCCCCGAAGAACGAGGCGCTCGTCGCCCGCATCACCGAGATCTCCAACGAAGGTCTCCACGCCGCCTACGCGATCCGCTCCAAGCAGGCCCGCACCGAGAAGCTCCGCGAGGTCTATGCGCTCGTCGCCGAGACGCTCGCCGCTGACGCCGAGGCCGCCGGCACCGAGGCCCCGGATGCCAACGAAGTGAACGGCATCCTCTTCGAGCTCGAGGCGAAGCTTGTCCGCAGCCAGATCCTCGCGGGCGAGCCCCGCATCGACGGACGCGACACCCGCACCGTCCGCCCGATCGAGATCCGCCAGTCCGTCCTCCCGCGCACCCACGGCTCCGCCCTCTTCACCCGCGGCGAGACCCAGGCGCTCGTCACGACGACCCTCGGCACGAAGCAGGATGAGCAGATCATCGACGGCCTCTGCGAGGAGAGCCATGACCGGTTCCTCCTGCACTACAACATGCCCCCGTTCGCCACGGGCGAGACGGGTCGCGTCGGCAGCCCGAAGCGCCGCGAGATCGGCCACGGCCGTCTTGCCAAGCGCGCCCTGAAGGCCGTCCTCCCGTCGCACGACGACTTCCAGTACACCATCCGCGTCGTCTCCGAGATCTGCGAGTCGAACGGCTCGTCCTCGATGGCCTCCGTCTGCGGCGGCTGCCTCTCGATGCTTGACGCCGGCGTTCCGCTCAAGGACTACGTCGCGGGCGTCGCCATGGGCCTGATCAAGGAAGGCAACCGCTTCGCCGTCCTCACCGACATCCTCGGCGACGAGGACCACCTCGGCGACATGGACTTCAAGGTGGCCGGCACCGAGAACGGCGTCACGGCCCTCCAGATGGACATCAAGATCGAGGGCATCACGGTCGAGATCATGCAGGCCGCGCTCGCGCAGGCCCATGAGGGCCGTCAGCACATCCTCGGCAAGATGCACGAGATGGCCGGCGGCGGCGCCAAGGAGCTCTCCGACTTCGCCCCGCGCATGGTCTCCTTCAAGATCAACCCCGAGAAGATCCGTGACGTGATCGGCAAGGGCGGCTCCGTCATCCGCGGCCTCACCGAGGAGACGGGCACCACGATCAACGTCGAGGACGACGGCACGGTGACGATCTCGTCGCCCGACATGAGCCGCGTCGCCGCCGCGCGCAAGCGCATCGAGGAGATCACGGCCGAGGTTGAGGCCGGTCAGATCTACGAGGGCACGGTCACCCGCATCCTCGACTTCGGCGCCATCGTCCAGCTCCTCCCGGGCAAGGACGGTCTGCTCCACATCTCCCAGATCGCCAACGAGCGCGTCAACGCCGTCACCGACTACCTCAAGGAAGGTCAGAAGGTCCGCGTCAAGGTGATCGAGGCCGATGAGAAGGGCCGCGTCCGCCTCTCGATGAAGGCGCTCCTTCGCGAGGAAGGCGGCCGCTGATCGCCCGAGGGTCCTGACGGCCGGATCCCCAGGGGCCGGCCGTGACGGACCCCGGTGAGAGACCGGTCTGCGGCGCATCCCGGAAAAGAGGATGCCCCCGGACCGGTTTTTTCGCGGTCCTCTTTCACGGAAAGCCGCTAGAATCATAGAATTGCTCGGATCGTGCGGGCTTGAGTCCGCACGTCATTCAAGAGAGACAACAGCTTCTTGTTAAGAGACTCATGCGAGATCGTATCGTCATTGCCAACTGGAAGATGAACGGCAGCAGGGAAGCCAACCGTCAGTGGGTGAAGAATTTCCTCGCCCAGCCGGTCAAGCTCGCCTGCCGCACCGTCGTCTGCGCTCCCTTCATCCACCTCCCCGAGCTTGTCGAGGCCTGCCGCGGCAGCTCGATCGAGGTCGGTGCCGAGGACGTCAACGAGAATGTCTCGGGCGCCTTCACGGGTGAAGTGTCCGCGGCGATGCTCGCCGAGTTTGGTCTCAGCTGCGCGATCGTCGGTCACTCGGAGCGCCGCCGCCTCTACGGCGAGACGGACAACCGCGTGGCGATGAAGGCCGTGGCGCTCGTGCGCAACGGCCTCAAGCCGATCGTCTGCGTGGGCGAGACCCTCGAGGAGCGCGAGCGCGGCGACACGCCCGCTGTGATTCTGCGTCAGCTGAATGCCGTGCTCTCCGTGATCCGTCCCTCCGACCTCGGTGCCGTCGCCTATGAGCCCGTCTGGGCCATCGGCACCGGCCGCTCGGCCGATCCCGAGACCGCTCAGGCGGTGCATGCCTGCATCCGCCAGCGTCTCGTCCAGGCCAACGCCGCCGAGGGCCGTCTCGTTCCGATTCTCTACGGCGGAAGCGTCACTCCGGACAACGCCGCCGGGCTCTTCAGGCAGCCCGACATCGACGGCGCGCTTGTCGGCGGCGCCTCACTCAACGCCTCGAGCTTCTACCGCATCGGCGAGGCGCTCTGCGAGCACTGACCCCGCCCGAAGGACTCCTCCCAACCGTTTTCTCCCCTACCCCATAAAGGTTCATTCAACCATGCATTTCCTGCTTAGCATCGCGCTTGTTCTGCAGATCATCTCGGCCGTGGTCGTCATCGTCCTCGTGCTGATGCAGCACGGCAAGGGCGCCGATCTCGGCGCTGCCTTCGGCAGCGGCGCTTCGGGCTCCGTCTTCGGCGCTACCGGCAGCGCCAACTTCCTCTCGCGCTCGACGGCCATCGCCGCCACGGTCTTCTTCTGCTCGACCATCGCGCTCACCCTCGCCTCCGGCGCCTTCAACAAGCGTGCCGCGCAGCCCGAGGGCGGCGTTCTGTCGACGGTGGAGCAGCCTGCCGAGACGTCCGGCGCCGCCGGCGCCGGCACGACCTCCCCGGTGAACCAGATTCCGAACTGATCACCCGGGCGGATCTGATCCGCCGCTTTATCAGAGGGGCGTCCCGCAGGGGCGCCCCTTTTCTTTGCCTGCGGCCGGGCGTGATGCGCGCACGCCGTCGTTCCGACGCGGCCCGACAGGATCCCGCCTCACCCGCCGGCCCGGGGCCGGCGCGCCGGGCGACGAAAAAATTTCCTCCCGCCCGACGTCCCCGCAGGCATGCCATCGCTTTGATTCTCATGGGAACCGGATCGGGCGGCCGAAGCTCCTCATACGGTCATACCATAAACGCGGGATGCCTAATTTCTCTTCAGCACTTCCCTTTTTCGATTTTCTATGTAGAATTCCACTCCTGCACTGATCGAGCTCCTCAAGCTCCGCTAGAAAAGATCAGAGCAGAACAATCTGAAAAGGCCGCGGTCGTGGCGAAATTGGTAGACGCACTACTTTGAGGGGGTAGCGGAGAGATCCATATGAGTTCAAATCTCATCGACCGCACCATTTGCTGGGGTATCGCCAAGTCCGGTTAAGGCAGCGGATTCTGAATCCGCCATTCGTAGGTTCGAATCCTACTACCCCTGCCAGCGCCTTTGAGATTGTTGACAATTTGGACGAATACACGCGGTCGTGGCGAAATTGGTAGACGCACTACTTTGAGGGGGTAGCGGAGAGATCCATATGAGTTCAAATCTCATCGACCGCACCATTTGCTGGGGTATCGCCAAGTCCGGTTAAGGCAGCGGATTCTGAATCCGCCATTCGTAGGTTCGAATCCTACTACCCCTGCCAAGAATGTCTGAGAAGGCCGATTCCAAACGGAATCGGCCTTTTCTTTTTGTCTTTTACCCGCGCAGCCTCATTCAGTCCGTACCGCGGGCGGACAACAAAAAACGCCCGGGCCTTTCGACCAGAGCGTTCATTGCGGCTTGCCTCCAGAGAAGCGTGGTGGGACCACCGGGACTCGAACCCAGATCCGACCCTTAGGAGGGGCCAGTTCTATCCAGTTGAACTATGGTCCCGCCCTCTTGGAAGCTTTCCCCACCGAAGTGGTGAGAGCGGGATTCTAGCAAAAAACTTCAGAGCAGGCGCATCAGCGCCTTGCAGACGCTGTAGTCGAGCGTCTTGGTGCCCCAGTCGAGGAACTTGATCCTGAGCCTCGGCCACTTGGGATCGCCCTCCATGGAGACGATCTCGCCCTCGCCGAACTTGATGTGATTGACGCGCCTGCCGACGTAGAGTTCGCCGTCATGCCCGGCCGTCTTCCTGCCGGCGGTGCCGCCCGTCCACTTCGGGATGGTGCTGCGGCGCTCCCCGGACTCGCGCCCGAAGCCGCCCTTCTCCCTGCCTCCTCCGAAACCGCCCGAGCCGCTTGAGCCGCCTTGGCCGCCGTAGCCGCCGCTCCCGCCGCCCTGGCTGCGGCGCGAGCCGTAGTCCGTCCTGCGCGACGACCAGTCCGCCCCTCCCGAGCGTTCGCCGTAACCGCGCGACGGGCCCCGGCTCCGGCGGTCACTCCAGTCGTCATCCTCGTCATCATCGTCGTCGTAGCCGCCCTTGAGCTTGCGGCGGTCAAGGAGCTCCTCCGGGACCTCCTCGACGAACCTCGAGACGGGGTTGCGGAAGGTGTTGCCCCAGAGCATGTGCTCGCGGCAGTGCGTGATGGCGAGATGCTTCTTCGCGCGCGTGATGGCGACGTACATGAGACGGCGCTCCTCCTCGAGCCCGAACACATTGCCATCGTTGCGCGCGGCATTGATGTGGGAGAAATGCGGGAAGATGCCGTCCTCGGCGCCGATGATCCACACCCAGGGGAACTCGAGGCCCTTGGCGGAGTGCACGGTCATCATCTGCACAGCGTCGGCGCCGGCGGCCTCGTTGCGGTCGCCCGCCTCGAGGGTGGCCTGCGCGAGGAAGCCCGTCATCGGGTTGGCCGCGTCGTCGGCCTCGCTCAGGGCTTCGTAGGTCGGGTGCATCGGATCGACGCCCTCGTTCTCGAGCCACCCGCGGGCGGCCGAGAGGATTTCACGCATGTTGGCGATGCGGTCCTCGCCGTCCGCCTCCCTGGCGTACATGGCCTCGAGACCCGAGGCGTCGATCACGCGCTGGATGGCCTCGAGGAGCGGCAGCCTCTCATTGTTGATGCCGACGCGCGTGCTGACGATCAGACTGGAAAAAGCCTTGATCCTCGGGGAGGTCCTGCAGGCGGGGTCCGTGATCGCCTGCCAGAGGCTCACGCCCCGCTGGGAGGCGTACTCCTGGATCTGCGCGACCGACACGGCGCCGATGCCGCGCGTCGGCGTGTTGATGATGCGCAGCAGGCTCGTGTCGTCCCACGGGTTCGTGACCACCCTCAGATAGGCGAGGACGTTCTTCACCTCGGCGCGCTCGAAGAAGCGCAGTCCCCCGTAGATCCGGTAGTCAATGCCGCGCGAGGCGAGCTCGGCCTCCATTGAGCGCGACTGCGCGTTCGTGCGGTAGAGGATCGCGAAGTCACGCCAGGCGGCGCCGCGCTCGTGCTCGATCATCATCTGCTCGGCGACCCAGCGCGCCTCGTCGCGGTCGCTCGGGAGCTCCTGCACGACGATGCGCTCGCCCTTCGAGCCCGAAGTCCAGAGGTTTTTGCCGAGGCGCGCGGAGTTCACCGAGATGAGCGCGTTCGCGGCGTCGAGGATCGTCTTCGTGGAGCGGTAGTTCTGCTCGAGGCGGATCGGCTCCTTCACCTTGAAGTCATCGAGGAAGTCCCTCATGTTGCCGACGTTCGCGCCGCGGAAGGAATAGATCGACTGGTCGTCGTCGCCCACCGCGAAGACGGAGTTGAGGCTCGTGCCGCCGGGCCCGAGACCGGCGCCGCCGAGGATCTTCAGCCACCGGTACTGCAGCACGTTGGTGTCCTGGAACTCGTCGACGAGGATGTGGCGGAAGCGCTTCTGATAGTGCACGCGGATGAGCTCGTTGCGCTCGAGGAGCTCGTAGCAGCGCAGCAGCAGCTCGGCGAAGTCCACGACGCCCGTCTTCTGGCACTCGGCGTCGTAGGCGCGGAAGAGATCGATCTGCTCGGGGGTGCCGTCGTTGCGCCCGAGAACGTTCGAGCGCAGGCCCTGCTCCTTCATGTTGTTGATGAAGCTGCAGACCGACTTCGCGTCGACCTTGTCCGGGTCGAGGTTGGCGTTCTTGATGAGGCGCTTCACAAGCGAGAGCTGGTCGGCCGAGTCAAGGATCTGGAAGCTCTTCGTGAGACCGGCCTCGGCGGCGTGGTACCTCAGGATGCGGTTGCAGAGCCCGTGGAACGTGCCCACCCACATGCGGCGCAGGTCGTAGGGAAGCATTCCCTCGAGACGCGTGAGCATCTCCTTGGCGGCCTTGTTCGTGAAGGTCACGGCGAGAATCTCGGACGTGGTGGCGAGATGCTCCTCGACAAGCCACGCCACGCGCGTCGTCAGCACGCGCGTCTTGCCCGAACCCGCGCCCGCGAGGATGAGGACGGACTCCTCAGGCGCGGTCACCGCCTTCATCTGCATCGGGTTCAGGTTCTCTAAAAGTTCGTTCGACATCTATCTTTATGATTTATCTGGTTTTGCCTGTTTCAGAGGAGCCTCCTGAAGGGCATCCCCGGCGAAGCGTTTCGTCGCGCTCGTCATCGGTCACGGAACAGTAGCACAGATCAGAGCGAAATATGCGTGTCCCACAAAAATAAGGAACTTGTAGAATTTCTTAATTTTTTCAGATATTTGATTTTTGAAAAGTTTTCATGTAGGCACTTTCTGTACCCGTCCGGCCCCGGGTTGCGCACTCCCGCGGCAGCCCCCCGGATGCCCTCGAAGCGAGTGCCTGCAAGGCCCCGCGCGGGGTCCCCGAGCGGCTATACTGCAAAATTGCTTTTTTTTCCTTTCCCAACCAACCTTTACTGGACAAAGAGCGTTATGCGCGAGACATACTCCCCGCAGGAGGTCGAATCCCAAGTTCAGGCGATGTGGAAGGCCCGTGATGTGTATCGAGCTGTTGAAGACGCGCTCGATGCCAACGGCCAGCCGAAGCCCAAGTTCTACGTCTGCTCCATGCTCCCCTACCCGAGCGGCAAGCTCCACATGGGCCATGTGCGCAACTACACCCTCAACGACGTCATGTACCGCTTCCACCGCATGAAGGGCTACAACGTCATGACCCCGATGGGCTGGGACGCCTTCGGCCTGCCGGCCGAGAACGCCGCGCTCTCGAAGAAGGTTGCCCCGGCGAAGTGGACGTACAGCAACATCGCCGACATGAAGTCGCAGATGGAGCCGCTCGGCCTCGCCTTCGACTGGTCGCGCGAAGTCGCCACCTGCAAGCCCGAGTACTACCGCTGGAACCAGTGGCTCTTCCTCAAGATGCTCGAGAAGGGCATCGCCTACCGCAAGACCCAGATCGTCAACTGGGACCCGGTTGACAAGACCGTGCTCGCCAACGAGCAGGTGATCGAGGGCCGCGGCTGGCGCTCGGGCGCCATCGTCGAGAAGCGCGAGATCCCGGGCTACTACCTCGGCATCACGCAGTACGCGCAGGAGCTCCTCGACGACCTCCAGAAGCTCCCGGGCTGGCCCGAGCAGGTCCGCCGCATGCAGGAGCACTGGATCGGCCGCTCCGAGGGCGTCACGCTTTCCTTCCCCTACACGCTCGCCGGCGAGGAGAAGCGCCTCTCGGTCTACACGACCCGCGCCGACACGCTGATGGGCGCGACCTTCGTCGCCATCGCCGCCGAGCACCCGCTCGCGACGTACCTCGCCAAGGACCGTCCTGACCTCCAGGCCTTCATCGCCGAGTGCGCCCAGGGCTCCGTCAGCGAGGCCGACATGGCCACGATGGAGAAGAAGGGCTGCCCGACGGGCTTCTACGTCCGTCACCCGATCACCGACAAGCCCGTCGAGGTCTGGCTCGCCAACTACGTGCTCATGGGCTACGGCGAAGGCGCCGTCATGGGCGTGCCGTCGCACGACGAGCGCGACTTCGCGTTCGCCAAGAAGTTCGGCCTCGAGATCATCCCGGTCGTGCAGATCCGCGGCCAGGAATACTCGACCGACGCCTGGCAGGAGTGGTACGGCGAGAAGACCGAGGACAGCAAGCTCATCAACTCGGGCGAGTTCAACGGTCTCAACATGTACGAGGCCATCGACGCCATTGCCGCCGCCCTCGAGAAGAAGGGCCTCGGCCACAAGGAAGTCAAGTTCCGTCTGCGTGACTGGGGCATCTCGCGCCAGCGCTACTGGGGCACCCCGATCCCGATGATCAACTGCCCGCACTGCGGCCCGGTTCCCGTTCCCGAGAAGGATCTTCCGGTGGTTCTCCCCGAGGATCTCGTTCCGGACGGCACGGGCAACCCGCTCACGAAGTGCGACTCGTGGAAGAACGTCAAGTGCCCGAAGTGCGGCGCCGACGCCGAGCGCGAGACCGACACGATGGACACGTTCGTTGACTCGTCCTGGTACTTCCAGCGCTACTGCTCGCCCGACTGCACCACCGGCATGGTCGACAAGCGCGCCGACTACTGGATGCCGATGGACCAGTACATCGGCGGCATCGAGCACGCCGTGCTGCATCTGCTCTACGCCCGCTTCTGGACGAAGGTCATGCGTGACTTCGGTCTCGTCAAGTACGACGAGCCGTTCACGAACCTCTTCACCCAGGGCATGCTGATGGCCGAGTGCTTCTACCGCGACCTGCCCGACGGCCACCGCCGCTGGTACTACCCCGACGAGGTCGAGGTGCAGTTCGACGAGAAGGGCCGCCCCGTGGGCGCCGTCTCGAAGGAGGACGGCGAGCCCGTCATGTTGGGCGGCATCGAGAAGATGTCGAAGTCGAAGTGCAACGTCGTCGAGCCGCGCGACATCATCAAGAAGTTCGGCGCCGACACGGCCCGCAGCTTCGTGATGTTCGCCGGTCCCCCCGATCAGTCGGCCGCGTGGTCGAACTCGGGCGCCGAGGGCACGTTCCGCTTCCTGCGCCGCGTCTGGGCCTGGGCCTACGCGAACCGCGAGGCCATCCAGTCGGCCGGCCCGCTCACGGCCGAGGCCGCGGCGAAGCTCTCGCACGAGGCGCGTCACCTGCGCCGCGAGATCCACTCGTGCCTGCGCCAGGCGGAGTACGACTACGCCCGCATGCAGTACAACACGGTGGTCTCCGCGTGCATGAAGATGTTCAACGCCCTCGACGCCGCCAAGGCCGTCATCGCCAGCGGCGAGACGGCGGCGCTGCGCGAGTGCGTCTCCATCCTGCTGCGCACGCTCTACCCGATCGCCCCGCACATCACGACGGCCCTCTGGGAGGAGCTCGGCTTCATCCCCGAGGCGGGCGAGATCATCGACACCGCCTGGCCGCAGTGGTCCGAGGAGGCGATCAAGGCCGATGAACTCAAGCTCGTCTGCCAGGTGAACGGCAAGCTGCGCGGCTCCATCCTCGTCTCCGCCGAGGCGACCGAGGACGAGATCCGCGAGGCCGCCCTCGCCAACGAGGACGTGAAGAAGTTCGTGGGCGAGGCCACGGTCCGCCGCGTCATCATCGTGAAGAACAAGCTCGTCAACGTGGTCGCGAAGTAATCCGTGACCCGCTGCGTGAGCTCCTCACGCATCGAAGAGGGCGGCGCTCTTTCCCCCGGGGAAGGGCGCCGCCTTTTCTTATAATTCGAGAATCGTCCGCTTTCCGCCCCTGAGGCGGGACTCCGGATCCGTTCCGACACCCAGACTCTTTTCCTCCCGGCTCATGCATCAGCGTTTCTCGCGCCGCTCGGCGCTCACAGCGGGCGCCGCGCTCCTCGGCTCACTTGCCCTCGGCGGCTGCGGCTTCCGTCTGCGCGGCAGCTTTGAGGCGCCCTTCTCCACGATCTACCTCCAGATGACCGAGAACACCCGCTTCTCGGGACTCCTGAAGCGCACGATCGAGTCGGGCTCCAACATCAAGTGCGTCCGCTCGCCCAAAGAGGCCGAGGCGATCCTTGAGCTCCTCTCCAACAGACGCGGCCGTGACGTGCTCACGATCAATGACGCGGGCCGTGCGCGCGAGTACGAGCTCACGCTCACCATCGCCTTCCGCTGCACCGCCCCCGACGGCTACGAGTGGATCGAGTCGACGACGCTCTCGGCGCGCCGCGACCTCTCCTACACCGAGAGCGAGTTCCTCTCGCGCGAGAAGGAGGAGGAGGTCCTCTACCAGGACATGGAGGGTGACCTGATCGCTCAGATCGTGCGCCGCATCGAGGCCGCGCGTGAGAGGAAGCCGGGCGAATGAGCTTTCCTGCCGGACAGCTTTCCCAGGAGCTCGCGCGCGCGAAGCGCTCGGGCCGTCTCGCGCCCTTCTGGCTTGCGACCGGGAGCGAGCCGCTCCTGATGATCGAATCGGGTGACGTGCTGCGCGCCTGCGCCCGCGAGATGGGCTACGCCGACCGCCAGGTGCTTGAGATGAGCGCGAACTCGGACTGGTCGCAGCTCCTCGACTCCGCCGCGTCGATCGGCATGTTCGAGGACCTGAAGTTCCTCGAGGTGCGCATCCCCACGGGCAAGCCCGGCGTGCGCGGCGCCAAGGCGCTCGCGGAGTACGTCGAGCAGCCCATTGAGGGCGTCGTCACGCTCTTCACGATGCCCCGTCCGGACTGGCAGGGCGTCAAGGCCTCCTGGTGGCAGGCGCTCTCGAAGGCCTCGACCGTCATCGACTGCGACGCGATCGAGCGCCGGGACCTCCCCGGCTGGCTCTCCGCCCGCATGGCCGCGAACAAGCAGAGCGCCGACGAGGAGGCGCTCGAGACCTTCGCCGACCTCGTCGAAGGCAACCTCCTCGCCGCGAAGCAGGAGGTGGCGAAGCTCTCACTCCTCTACCCGGAGGGCAAGCTCACCCGCTCCCAGATCGAGTCCTCGGTCGGCAACTGCTCGCGCTACACCACCGAGGCTCTGGTCGAGAGCATCCTCACCGGCCAGCCCGAGCGCGCCGCGCGCATCGTCGACGGCCTCGAGGCCCAGGGTGAGGTGTTCCCCATCCTGATGATGGTGCTCACGACGCAGCTCAGAAACCTCGTGAAGCTGCGCACCGCCCAGGAGCAGGGCCAGAGTTTCGTGAAGGGCGTCTTCGCCACGCCCGCGCTCAAGGCCGCCGCCCGCCGTCTCACGCTGAAGAAGCTCGCCAACGCGCTCTCCGTCTGCGCCGACATCGACCGCATCACGAAGGGCCTCGAGGTCGAGAACCGCGACAGCGACCCGTGGATTGAACTGAAGAGCGTCTGTCTCTTCCTCGCGCGCTGACACGCGAAACGGGGCGGGGCGGCTTCCCGCCCAAGGAATACAGAAATGCCCCGCACAAAGAAAATCCGCCCCGAGGGCGCTCCCTTCGCCGTGTGGGAGGAATGGCACCGGACAAAGGACGGCATCGTCCGCTCACAGTGCACCGGCTGGTTTGACCCGGAAACCGAGGAGAGAGTCTGCAATCACCGCCGAACAATCGATGCATTCACCTCGCGCTTCAGTTCCCGGTTCACATCAAACTTCATTGAGCATGCGGATTTTCGGCCGGGCAATCCGAAAAAGTCCACCGAAAAGAATGGTGTCGGCCTGCCGGGCGGCTACCTCAAGGGAATGCGCCTTGGCTCCGTCGCACCAAAGACCGGGACAAAGACCAAAGGAACGCCGCTCTGGGCCCTCCTTGTGGCGCTCCTCCTTGCCACGATCAAGCGGTCCTCCGTACCCGAAGAGGCGACGAACTTCATGCGGAGCCATTCTGACGAGCTCCGCGGCGCCCTCGGTGGTGCGTGGCCCGAGGAACCGCCGTCACAGGAACTCCTGGAGCACCTTCTCGCACTCGTGAGTCAGGACGGGCTCGCCCGGCTGATGGAGACCGCTTTGAAAGTCTTCTTCTCGGATCCCGCCGATGAGCCCGACGAGGCCTTCAGCTTCCGCGAGATCCTGGTGAGCCCGCATCCGCTCGGCATCAGCCTGCGGCTCGGCCACGGCCGTGCGCGGCGCTATCAGGACGAAGCCGTGCGCATGGCGCTTGGAGAACTCAATCTCCGCGGCATCCTGGTCTTCGCCAATGAATCTATGAGCGACGGACGCCTCACCGACCGGATTCTCAATCGCGGCGGCGAATACATCATCGCGGTCTCCCCGCACCTCGGCACGCGCGAGATCTACGACCAGATGTGCCTCTCGGGGGAGTCCTGGGAAACGGACTATGTTCATCTCGGCGACGGCCCCGGCGAGTTTGCGGATGTCGCCGGGCTTTGGGCGTTTGATCCCGGGAAACTCGACGGATGGAGGCTCCGTCACTGGAGATTCCTGCGAAGCGGCTCTTTTCTCCACCGTCTAACGCCCGCCGTGAAGCCGACCGGGGAAACCCCGGTGATCGTGCGCCGGGTGTTCGCAAGTTCACTTCGCTTTGACGACCCGGCACTTCTCCCTCGGGTGAAGCATGTGCTGGAGCAACCGGCACCCGAGGCTGATCTGGTCCTCTGCTTTCCGCGCCCGGCGCGCTATATGTTCAACGGGACGATCTGCCGCAATGTCTGCGCACTCGTGAACATCATCCGCTCTGAAACATTCAAAAGAAGCTACACGCCGGCGGCGGAACAGCTGAGAAGCCTGGCCGAGGAGCTCGGCCCCCATGAGGCCGCCCGCGAAGTCGCGGGCCTGATGAAAGGCGACGTCTCCGAGGCCGGCTGACGGACGCTGCTCCGGAGCGCCGGCGACTTTCCGCAGGCGCACAGAAGCGGAAGGCCGGACCTTCCGCTTGGGGAAAGATCCGGCCTCCAGAGGAAGTCCCTGAGTGGGTCAGAACGCCGGCCAGTGGGCCGAGTCAGGCCACTCCTCGGGCGACGGGAGCTCTCGGCTCGGCTTGACGCCGAGCACGATCACGCTCTCGGCGCAGAGGCGGTCGACGACGCGGAAGGGAGCCCAGACGACGCCCGCCTCCTTGTCGTACCGCGCGCCCGGCATGAGCCAGATGCGCAGCATCGCCCAGCCGCCCGTCACCGTCACGTCGCTCTCCGCGCCCTCCTCGTCGGAGAAGCGCATCAGGCGCAGGGTGAAGCCGGCGTCCGAGACGCGGCCCGTCGAGAGCACGCGCGGCTGTGCGGCGGAGTTGGCCGTCGGGATGCGGGCACCCGTCTTCGCACCGGGCTTGGAGACCTCGAGGTAGCGGAAGCGTCCGAGCGCGGAGGCTTCGCCCGGGGCGAGCGCCTTCACGAGGGCCTCGTGCTCGGCCACCGTCGGCAGCAGCAGCTGCCAGGAGAGCGGCACGTCACGCTCAAGGAGGAGCGACGAGATGTTCTGCACATCCTTCGCCCACTCGGTGAGGGCCGGACGCGAGCTCGCCGACACATTGAAGTCGAGCGGAGCGGCCATGGCGTCGTTCCCGCCGCCCGCGCCCGAGGCGAGCGCGGCGATGGAGGCGAGCGCACCAGCGACCGGATCCGCGGCGCCGTCGGCGGGCTTCGCTGAGATGCCGAAGTCGGTGAGCGCCGTCGAGATGCGCGCGATGTCGGCACGCGTGAGCACGGCCTCGTTCGCGGGCGCGTCCTTCATGAGCGGGAAGCGCGCGGGCGAGAGCTGCGTCGAGGCGAACTCGTCGGTGACCCTGCGGGCCGCGCCGCCCTTCATGAGGGAGAGGCCGAGCGCGTCAAACTCGCGCCACCACGGGGCGGTCTTCGACTCGGTTGCCGTCTCGACCGAGCTGATCGAGAGCTTCGCTCGGTCGGAGGGCTTCATGCGGGTGACGAGCCTGTTGGCTTCGAGCGGATCCTCGGGCAGTGCGGTCCAGGCCGAGAGGAAGGCCGCGCAGGCGTCGTTGAAGCCCACCGTCAGATCCTTTCTGCGGCTGTTGATGCGCTCGAGGTAGCCCGTGCGCTCGCGGTCGGCGACGCCCGAGAGAAGCGACGCGGGCACCATGCCGAGCGCCTCGGCCGCGTGATCGTAGACCGAGAGAAGCGCGGCGTTGATGCGCCAGGCCTCGCTCGTCTTCGCAAAGTCGAGGAACTCGACCCAGCTGCCCGCGCGCGGCTTCACGCCGTCGCCCGCGGCGCCCCACCAGCGCACGAACTCGCGCGCGTAAATGGAGGCCGAGGCATAGACACGCTTCCAGCGCCGGTCGGCCGAGAGCGTCTCGGCGAAGCCTGCGACCGGCGCGGTCTTCGCGGCGCCCTCCTCCGCATCTGCGGCGGCGGGCGCGGGCTGCAGCGCGTCCGCGATGAGTCCGACCGGCTCGAGCCAGAGGCGGGCGGCCTCAAGACGGTACTCCTTGCGCACCGCGAAGCCGTGGAGCACTTCGCCCGCGGTGATTTCCGAGAAGCCCGTCTCGTCCTCGCTCGCCGCCGCGCGGCCGATGCGTGCCGAAAGGCCGGCCGCGCCGCCCGAGGAGGAAGAGGCGTCGGGATAGGCGTCCATCAGGGCCGCGACGGCGGCAAGCCTCGCCTCGTCGGCGGCGGCCGTG
>NZ_JAUNSF010000160.1 GCF_030539355.1 Sutterella sp. | reverse complement strand
GCCTTCCCCGAGGGCATAGTGAGGTGTTTAGTGAAATTCACGAATCCGCCCTACTTTCATCTTGATCGGGAAGAAAATGTAACAGAGCGCGAAAAACACTATCGGCAGCATGATCAGTGTCACCGGAATGGCGACAGAGAACCACTGCAGGAACGACACCTCAAGTCCGTACGCGTCACTTAAAAAGCGCGCGAAAATTCCGTTGGGAGGGGAACCTACAATAGTTGCGCAACCGCCGATCGACGCAGCATAAGCCACGGCGAGCAGCATGCAGACGCCGAAGTTGCGCTCATCCTTGCCGATCTTCTGCTCGGTCTGCGTCGAGCGCACGAGCGCGAGCATGGCGACCGCGATCGGGCACATCATCGCGGCGGTGGCGGAGTTCGACACCCAGGCCGACAGGAACGCGGTGCTCATCAGCATGCCGAATACCATTTGCTTGGGATTCGTGCCGAAGATGCGGATGGTCACGAGGGCGATGCGGCGGTCAAGATGCCAGCGGTGAATGCCCGCGGCAAGGAGGAAGCCGCCGAGGAAGAGGAACACAGTGCCCGAGGCATAGTGCTTCATCGTCTCGCCCGGGGTCGCGATCCCGAGAAGCGGGAAGAAGACGAGCGGCACCATCGCGGTGACCGCGATCGGGATTGCCTCGGTGAACCAGAAGAACGCCATCAGGACCACGACGCCCGCGCAGGCGCGGCCGCCCTGGGAGAAGGCGACGGTCTCGCCCGCCCCGTTCACGTAGCTCTCCGGGAGCAGGTAGTACACGAGAATTGCAAGGAGCGGGCCCAATATAAGTGCCCACACCTTGGTTTTTGCAAGACTCACTGTCACCAGTGAGTCAGACTCCATCGACATGCCGCCTCCTCTAATTGTTTTGGAAGTTGGTAGATGTTTAGGGTTTACCTTTACCTATTAAGGCTAACTACTGTATCCGCGATCTCCGGCATGCGATTCCCGCGGGAACCGCCTCTGAAGCCGCGGATCGGACATGCTGCGCCAACCTGGCACATGCAGCCAACCTTAAGACAGTTTAAGAAGCATACCCCGCGGGAGATAAACGTGCCCTCAGGGAAAGCGAGTAGCCACCTTGCTTCAGAACGGCACCTGTACCTTCGGACTAACCCTTTGGGGGACTGAATTTTTATACGGGTTTTCCCTAGAAGTCACCGATACAACATTCGGCCGACCAGCCGTCTCGCAGTGTCACCCCAATGCGTCTGCTGCCTCTTCCTGCCCGCGGCGCACGCCGCGCCAACCACGGTCCACTGCTCCGGAGAGCCTCCGGACGCCCCGTCCCGGTCGTAAGCCGGAGGTCAAAAAACAGAAAGAAGCAAAAGAAACCCCGAACTCCGCCCCGGTCGGATTTCTCAGTCACGCAGTACTTCCTCCCCGTCCTCAGGTTGCGTGACCGGGACCGAAAAAAACGAAAGAAGCAAAAGAAATTCCGAAACGGCCTGGGAAGGGATTTGCATTCTTCCGAATTACATGTATAATGCACCATACAGCGACGCTTAAGATGGAGATGTCCGCGCCCCGCCCGAGGCCCCCGACAACCCGCCTCGCCGGGAGCGCCCGGCGCCGCTGACAGAAGTGTGTGAAGTCAGGAAGGCCATGCCCCGGGCCGGCCGCCAGTCAACGACCGGAGAAACAACATGACCAGATTTGACGATTCCGACGTCGCGGTCTTCGCGTACGACTACATCAGCGTCGAGGTTGATCTCGACGAGGCGGCCGAGATCCTGGAGGACATCTCCGGGAACGATGCGGCGGACTACGAGGACGAGGACGTCATTCGCGAGAGCCCGTGGGAAATCAAACTCAACGGCCTGGGCGGTCACGTGAAGGACACCGGGGACTATCCCAAGGAGATCAAGGACTTCTGGGCGAAGCTCTCCAGAAACGGCGCCGCGGCCGTGCGCGAGACGGCCGCGAGAGGCCCGCTCGGCCTCGCCGCCTACATCCGCCTCCTCGGCGACCGCTCGCTCGCCGTGCGCCAGTCGGTGATCCGCAGCCCGCGCGCGCTCGAGTTCCTCTCCGCCTCGAAAAAGGGACTGAAGGCGCTCGACGAAGCTTTCCTCGACGCTGACGTCAGGTGTCTCTGCGCCGGCAAGCTCAAGGACCTTGAGCTCTCCGGGAAATGCGTCGCGGCGATCCGTCCGCTCGTCGAGAAGTTCGAGTTCGCGCACGGAATGGAAGGCCCTGAATTCAAGCTGCGCATCCCCGGCAAGGCGCCGGTCACCGCCACCGGGCGCGACGGCATTGAGCAGGCGATCAGCTGGATGTACGGCTTACTGATCAATGACTGTTTCGATGGCGCCGAGCTCCTCGAGCAGTTCTTCGACATCGGCCTCACGGATCCGCGCAACTGGGTCCGCTGCGAGTTTGCAGGGCTGGCGGAAGCGAGGACAGCGAGTGCGCGCGGGTACGCGGAGGATCTGTCAGTGCGGGTCCGCCGTTCGCTCGGGGCAATGCCGCGCAGCTTCTCGACCGACGAGGTCGAGTGTTTCCTTGAGGAGGAGCAGGACATGATCGGCAACCTGATGGACAGTCTCCGCGACCGCGATGACTGGTGGCTCCTTGAGGAGACCCTCCTCGCGAGTCCCGACGAGGACATCCGCGGGGAAGTCCTCGGGAGGCTCAACGGACGCCGCCGCGACGAGGCAAAGGCGAAGGCAGATGCGAGACCGCACCTTGAGCCCGTCATCAAGTACCGCGGGGTCGAGTACAGAATCTCGCGCAGCGCAGCGCCTGATGTTCTGCAGAAGGAGCTCCTCGCCTACTCGCCGGCCGAACCGAATCCGGACGAAATCAAGGCAGCGCTCGGTCGTCTCCCCGCCGAGGCCCCCTCCGCGGAGCCGGTCGACGCAGAATGGACGAAGCTCGCCCGTGATCCCAGGGCCGCGAAGCGCAGGAGGGCCGCCGAGAAGCAGCTCGACACCCCCGCCTACATCGCCCTCCTCGGGGACCGCGCCGCGTCGGTGAGGAACGCCGTCCAGGACAATACGCACGCACTGACGCTCCTTGTCAGGTCTGCGGACGGTGCCGCGGCGCTTCTCAGGACAATGCGGGAGAACCTTCCGTTCCTCAGCCGCTTCGCCCACGAGTGCCACTGGCGCATGAGCGAGGAAGACAAGGAGCTGATCGACAGGCTCGTCGACAGGGCCGAGGCGACGATCCACCCCTCCGTCCCGGGCCTTGAATTCGTGCTCAGACTCAGGCCCGGTCTTGAGCTCGAGCTCACCGGCGCGGGCGCGATTGCCGAGGCCCTCAGCTGTGCAGGTTCCGATGCGTGTGACGCCTACAGGAAGAGCCTTGGCCTGAGACGCTCGATGCTTCGCAAGCGCCAGGGAAAGAGGAAGGCTGACTGAGGCCCGGAAGAGAGAAGCCTCCTCGGAGGCACAGGAGCACCGCCCGCCGGAGTGATCACCATCTCCGGCGGGCGGTCTCCGCAGGAAAAGCGCCGCAGACATCCCGGACCTTCCCCCGGAGTCCGCCATCTTTCCGCACACAGGCGGCTCAAAGGCCGGCACCTCACTTTTGCACGACAGTCTGTATAATGCGAGAAATCACGTCGCTCACAGATTCCCTCCTCCACCCCTCATGACTGCGACAGCAGTCAGCAAATGACGTTGACAAACGGGGGCGAGAGGCAGAAGCCACGCAGGCCTCGCTCATCACCGAGGAGGCCGGGACCTTCGCGGGCGACGACCCCGGGCGCATCCGCCGCCCGTTGGAAAAGCCCGGAAAGCGCCGGTACGCGGCGCACTTCCACGGGCGTTCCCTCGCGGACGCTGACGAAAAGCGTCCGCAAATCGATTGAAACGATCTTCGTTGAGGACTGAGGCCCTTCAGGACGGCCTCCCCGGCCCCCTCCCGCCGAAGGCCTTCGGGCTGTCGTTTCGAAGATGCGGATTCAGATTTTGCAGGACTCTCAGAAGGAGAGAAAAAAGGCCTTTCGCTGTTTCGAGTGGGTAGGTTGGAAAGGCGGTAGCTACTTCGGTA
>NZ_JAUNSF010000159.1 GCF_030539355.1 Sutterella sp. | reverse complement strand
CGCCCTCTGAGGACCTACCCTTCTAAAATCCACACTTTCACCTAACAGAGCCTTCCCTTTCGCCGGACGGGGTGATGCAGATTGCCTCTCTTGAGGATCTTCTCTCCCTCAAGCTCGCAACGGTCAGCCAGCGCGTGGAACTGCGGGACTACAGGGACATCGCCGAGCTGCTTCGGAATCAATGCGACCTGCTCAAAGGCCTTTCAGGAACCATGTCGCTCTATCGAAACTGCGCATTCAATCCGTACATTGCGCTCAATGCCATGACCTGGTTCAACGAGAATAGAATCGCGGACCTGCCACTCGAGGACAAAAAGACGCTTGTCGAGTCGGTGCGCAATATCCATTACGAATCACTCGACGATCTTTCTCCGGCGCCCATTCTTTCGTCAGTGCTTGCAGCTCAATTTCCTTGCGCCTGAGTTCCCCGACGGACACAAGCCTCGTGACGGGAGCTTTCTGCGGCCTCCTGACGACATCGACGGAGCCGGGCCCTGCGCCGACACCTGCCCGCCGGGCATTTGTATATGTTTTTTGCGTTTAATTGACTTTTAACCGCGCCCCGCGAGAATGACCTGATGGTCAGACTGGCTTTCGGGCCGGTCTGCCTTCCTTCTTCACACCCCGCGGACGCCTGCGCACCGGCTTCTACTTGAAGCCGGGCGCAGCGCGCCCGGTCACCCGTTTCTGAAAGGTCCATCGAATGACAGCCAGTCTCTCGCGCCGCAAGTTCCTCTCCACCGGCGTCGCCGCAGGCGCTACAGCGGCCGCGACGGCCGCCGCCCCGGCCTTCGCCGCCGGTCCCAAAGGCATCTACAGCCCCGGAACCTACTCGGCGCGGGCCGCCGGCATCGGCGACGTCATCGTCACGATGACCTTCTCCGAGGACCGCATCACGGAGGCCGTGCTCAACGTCGCGAACGAGACGCCCTCGATCGGTCAGGCTGCCGCGGAGACGCTGCGCAAGGCGCTTCTCTCGGCTCAGGGCGCGCAGATCGACGCCGTCTCCGGCGCCACGATCACCTCGAAGGCGGTCTCCCAGGCCGCGGCGAAGTGCATCGCCCAGGCGAAGGGCGAGGCCCCGGTCGAGGTGATCACGAAGACATCCGCCGCCTCCGACGGCGACTGGCTGGGGAAGGAGCCCGAGATCGCGGAGAAGGACATCACCGCAACGATTGAGACCGACATCCTCGTCGTCGGCTGCGGCTCGGGCGGCATGTTCGCGGTCGCGACCGCGGCCGAGATGGGCGCGAAGGTGATCGGCATCGAGCGCTTCTCGACCGGGACGGGCGTGCGCACGCACCACGCGGCCTTGAACTCCCGCTACCAGAAGGCCACGAACGTGAAGATCGACAAGTTCGACTTCATCACGATGGCCACCCAGTACGCGACGGGGCACCTCAATCAGGACCTCGTGAAGCTCTTCTGCGACGAGTCGGGCGAGGTCGTCGACTGGTACGGCGACAGGCTTGCCGAGCGCGGCGTCGAGCTCGCCCACGAGGCCGCCGACGAGATCGAGGGCTCTCGCTACATCCACTATCCGGCCGGTCACAAGGCGGACTTCACCGGCACCGACGACGGGAAGGGCAAGCGCTTGAACGGCTCGAAGATCCTCCACGACTACGCGGTCGCGAAGGGCGCGCGCTTTGACTACAACACCCGCATGGTGAAGCTCGAGAAGAAGGAGGGCCGCGTCACCGGCGTGATCGCCACCAATTCCGAAGGCAAGTACGTCCGCTACGTCGCGCGGAAGGGCGTCATCGTCGCCACCGGCGGCTACGGTCTCAACTACGCGATGATGGAGGCGCTGCAGCCCTTCAACCTCACAATCTCTGGTCTCAACGGGTGCCTCCCCGGCGCCCACGGCGACGGCATCAGGGCCTGCCTCTGGGCGGGCGCGCGGATGGACGAGACGCACTCGACGATGATCTTCGACCGTGCGGTGCTGCGTCCAGGTCAGCTCCCGGGCGTCGAGACTCTGAAGAAGGGCGACGCCGCGCTGCTCTGGAGCCTGTCGTACCCCTGGCTCAAGGTCAACAAGGACGGAAAGCGCTTCTTCAACGAGTCGGGCACCTACGAGGGGATCCTCCACTCCGACGAGTACCAGAAGGACCACTCGCACTACTGCCTCTTCGACGCGAACTGGGCCGAGCAGGCCGAGATCATGCGCATGCAGGGCTGTGCGCGTCTGTTCCCGTTTGTCAACGGCGTCGCGAGCGGCTGGACCGTCGAGCGCGTGAGGGGCGTGATGGAGAAGCTCATCAAGAGCGGACACCTCGCGAAGGCCGACACCATCGAGGAGCTCGCAGAGAAGCTCGGACTGCCCCCGGAGCAGCTCAAGGCCACCGTCGAGCGCTACAACACGCTCTGCAACAAGCACGACGACGAGGACTACGGCAAGGAACCGGTTCGCATGCTCCCCGTCGTGCGGCCGCCGTACTACGGCGCCAAGACCTGCGGCTGGATGCTCTGCACGATGGACGGCATCAAGATCGACACCGACATGCGTGCGCTAGACGGCGAGGGCAGGGTGATCCCGGGCCTCTTCGTCGTGGGCAACGACTCGGGCGGCTACTTCGCCAACACCTATCCGAACCTCGTCACCGGCATGGCCGCGGGCCGCACCGCGACCTTCGCGCGCCACGCGGCGAAGTTCCTGGCCAAAGCCTGAAAATCCGAGGGGCAGCGCGCGTCAGCAGATCAGGAGAGCAATCTCCGACCACCGGTGAGTGAGTACGGTCGCGCGTCTCAGTCACCTTGCAGATCGCCCGGAACCAAAATTCCGGGCGTTCTGTTATTTGGGCGCTTCCTTCGCGCAATTCAGTGTCTGTGACACTCAGGGGAGTTTCCTGAACTCCTCGGCGAATTTTTCGAAGTCTGCGTCACTCAGCGTCCCGAGGTATTCACTCGCCTCGAAGTAGTACAGGCGATCGAGCTTCCTCCAGTGCCCGGCCGTCTGCGGGTCAACGCCGTCCGGCAGCCGGTCAAAGCCGGCCCGGAACCTGCGCATGACTTGCGAGGCGATGCACTCGGCAATGAACTGCACGAATATGCGGCCTCTGAGCGCGGCGGAACGCTCAAGTCGGCCGAGCTCCTCAAAGAGCGGCGGCTCGTCGTCTCCGAAGAAGAACTCGTATATCCCAGGTTCCGCCCCCGCCCTCAGAGGGCCTCAATGTTGGCCCTGAGCCGCCTCACGCCTTCCTCGAACATCGGAAGCGGCACCGTGTAGCGGAGCACGAGGTGACGGGGCTCCTTCTCGCCGTAGAACCACCCGGGCTGAAAGTCGACGCCCCTGCGGTGCCGCCAGAGCCGCTCGACATCCACGCCCCTGAGATCGAGCCAGACGTTGCCGAAGCCCGCAGGGACGCGCCAGCTGAAGCGGTCCCCGAAGGCCTCCCTCAGGATCCGGTCGACGCCCTCGATGTGCGCGCGGTGGAAGGCGCGGAAGCGCGCGAGCATCTCCGGGATGAGCCCGAGGTCATTGAGTTTCATCGCAACGAGCTGCGCGCAGACGTCGGGGAGCAGGTAGTCGCGTCGGCCCGAGGCACGGAGCAGGTTGATGATCCGTTCGTTCGCGATCACGAAGGAGAGGGAGCCCAAGGAGTTCAGCCACATCGGGAGCCCCCCGATCAGAATGACCGAGTCCTTCGCCGGGTCGAGGCTCATGAGCGGTCTCGGGGGCTCCTCGGTGAGGAGCAGCCGGCAGTAGAGGTCCTCGATCACGAAGGCCCCGGCGCGGCGCGCCTCCTCGACCAGGGTCACGCGCTCGGCCTCGGAGAGCGTGGCCCCCATGGGGCTCGCCTGGTCGGGCTCGATCATCAGCACCTTGGGCGCCCGCGAGAGCATGAAGTCCGAGAGGTCGGGGCGGCCGAGGTCATCGACGGGCAGCTCCCGGCGCCAGCGCGTGTGGCGCTCAGCGACCCCGTAGTACTTGGCCCGCGAGACCGCCGGGTACCAGAACTCGGTCGTGGGGCCGATCAGCACCTCGGAGAGGAGCCTGTAGGTCTCG
>NZ_JAUNSF010000035.1 GCF_030539355.1 Sutterella sp. | reverse complement strand
ATAAAAATGAGCCGCCCGGAAACCACTTCTGTCGCAGAAGGATTGCCGGGCGGCCTGTCAGTCACAGAGAACAGCGGACCGATCAGTTGTCAGCCGTGAGGTCCTCGATGAACTTCACATAGGTCTCCTTGGTGAAGACCGGCTTGAACTCGCGGCACATGCGCTCGGCCTCGGCGCCGTCGTCCCAGAGCAGGTCGATGATCGTCATCGCGAGCACCTCGGGCGACTTCACGAAGGCGATGTCCTCGTCGAAGACCTGGTAGTCGGAGCCGTGGAGCGTGCCGCGCACGCAGCCGACCCACGGATGCACGACCGGCATCAGGTGCGAGACGTCACCCATGTCGGTGCTGCCCGCGGAGTGGTCGCCGTCGACCACGCGCTCGGCGCCGAACACCTCCTTCGCATTGGCGCGCAGGATGTCGCGGAAGCTCTCGTCGGGCTTCAGGGGCAGGTAGCCGGGGAAGTCCGTGATCGAGCACTCGGCGCCCAAAGCCATGGCGCCCGCGCGGAGCGCGCGGTTGATCGAACGGTTGTAGCGGGCGAGCGCCTCGACGTTCGAGGCGCGCGTGTAGCTCTCCATCTTCACGTAGTCGGGAATGACGTTCACGAGGTCGCCGCCCGAGTTGATGATCGGGTGGAAGCGCACGACGTCGCTCTCGCGGAACGTTTCGCGCAGGGCATTCACGCCCATCACGCCCATCATCGCGGCGTTGAGCGCATTGATGCCCTGGTCCGGGGCGCCCGCGGCATGCGCGGCGCGGCCGCGGTACTCAATGAGCTTGCCGACGAAGCCGTTCGAGGAGGCGCCGACCGTGAAGTCGCCGTCCGGGGCGGTCGTCGCGTTGACGTGCATCATGAGCGAGATGTCGATGTCGTCGAAGGCGCCCTGGGCGATCAGGTTGGGCTTGCCGCCGAGGAACTTGAGCTTCCCTTCCTCGAGCAGCTTGCTGCGGTAGTCGATCTCGACGTACTCCTCGGCCGGGACGGCGAAGAAGACCACCTCGCCGGCGAGGTGCTCCATGGCGCCGGACTCCTTCAGAGCACGGGCGACCGCGAGGACGTTGGCGATCTGCACGTTGTGGCCGCAGCAGTGCGCGGCGCCCGTCACGGGGTCGCTCGCCGGATGGTTGCGGCAGACGATCGCGTCGAGCTCGCCGAGGAGCGCGACGGTGCGGCCGGGCTTGCCGCCCGGCAGGCGCCCCTTGACGCCCGTGATGGCGAGACCGTCCTCGTGCGGGATGCCGAGTTCGTCGAAGGCCGCGCGCACCTTGGCGGAGGTCTTCACTTCCTTGAAGCCGAGTTCAGGCTCGGAGAAGATCGAGTCGCCGATCTTCTTGGTCTGCACGAAATTACGGCGGATCACATCGCGCACGTGCGCCTTGAGCTGCTCTTTGTCCATTTTTGCTGCTTCCAGAAAAGCATTTCGGGGATTGGTTCGGCCCGCTCCACCTGTGGAACGGGCCGGAAAAGGGATTCGGGCCCGGGGCCCCCGGAGAGAGGCACCCCGGCGAAGATTACACCTCTGAACTCAATCAGAAGATGCCCTCGAGATGCAGCATCACCTCGGCGAGCGCCGTCGCGCAGATGAAGCTGCCAGCGGCCACGGCGAGCGCCACCGGGACGATGCGCCACGAGAGGCGCTTGAAGCCCTCGATGTCCTTGCCGAGCGAGAGACCGCAGTAGGCGAGCACCGGGGTCGTGAGCGGGAGGAACCCGACCTTGCCCGTGTAGTAGAGGATCGTGTCGGTGCCGGGGAGCTCCGGGATCGAGAGGATCACGGCGAGGATCGAGACCCAGAACACCATCGGGAGCATCTTGAAGCCCGGGAGCTTCGCGATCAGCATGCCGACAGCGGTGATGATGATCAGGATGAGCACGCCGATCGAGCTGTCGGCGAGGTCGACCGTCGGGGTCTGCATCACGTTGGCGATGAAGGTGAAGATGCCCGTGACAAGCAGGATGAAGAGGATGTCGTACATCTCGTCAAGAATCTTTTTCATTTTTCAGTCTCTTGGATATTCGTTTCTGTGAAAGGTTCTTTTGTCCGGGACGGTCAGTCCGCCTTCTTGGGTTCAACCTTGTCGCGGGTGAAGAATTCGTAGACCTTGATGGTCACCGGGAGCGAGATGAAGAGCGCGAAGTAGATGCCGAGCACCGAGGTGAGGAGGTTCGCGGCGGCCGCGTAGGCGCGGACCGTCTCCTCCCATTCGGGGTGGACGGCGATGATCGAGCTCGTCGAGGCGGCCATCATCGAGGCCGAGCCGATGCCGGCGCCCATGGCGAGCGAATGCGGATGGAAGATGCCGAGGCCGGCGATGACGCCCGCGAGGAGCGACACCCAGAGGGCGCCGAACACCGTGCCGCAGACATACATGCCCATCACGCCGCGGCCCTCAGGCGAGTCAAGGCCGAAGCGCTCGGAGATGATGGCGACGTTCGGCTCGCGGTCGATCGAGTAGCAGGCGCCGATCGCCTCACGCTTCATGCCCACGAGGAGCGCCACGGGCAGGCCGAAGATCAGCGTGCCGAAGAAGTGGCCGAACTCCTGCATGATGAGCGCGAGGCCCGAGTTCATCAGCATGCCGAGGTTCGGGCCGATGCCGAGCGCGATCTTCGTGATCAAGAGCAGCACGCCCACGGAGAGCATCTTGCCCGCGCGCTCCATCTCGGGAACCTTGATGAGGTTCCAGCGCGGGAAGCTGACGATTGCGCCCATGACGAGCGCATAGAGAAGCGGCAGCAGCACGACGAGGCCGAATTTCTGCACGCCGATGAGTTCCGCAAGAATCACGATGATGAGCGCAAGCGCGTGAATCTTGAAGTTCTTGATGAGATCCATTGTCGGTCTCCTGAGCAAAGGTGGTGATGAGGTTTAAAAAAGGGTTTGAGGGAAAAGCGTTCGGGCCGGAGAGCCTCCGTCAGGGAAAGCAACCTGCATGCCCCGGCGGGCTGGATTTGTTGTCTGTGGTTCGCTGGTTGTGGTTGTCTCCTGCCTCGAATGCCGCGGCGCCCTGCGTTTCACGCCGTCGAGTCAACAAAAAAGGGAGCCGCTCTCAAAAGGAGTGCTCCCGTTCTTCATGAATCCTGTTTTTGGGAATCCGCCCGGTCTGAAATCAGTCCGGGGCCGAATGAACGCGCATCCTCAGGAGAGCTCTTCCGCCCGCACACGATGTGCCGGCGGAGGATGTAGAGGAGGACGACAGACAAGTGCCGCGGGCAGCGCACACGCCGCGCGCACGGGCGAGGTGTTCAGCTGCACTGCGGGTTCGGAGCATCGGGGGTCTCTCTCGAAAATGCGTTTCTTCGGAACGGCGCTTCCGGCGAGGGGATGCACCGCGAATTTGCATACCTTAGCACGGCATCCAGGGACCGGACTCAGGCGAATTGCCTAGGACCGCGGAAATTGTTCGGCCGGGGCGGACATAAAACCGGAGCGTTTTCCCGGTGCACGCACCGTTTTGATGCAGATCAACTTGAACACGCTGAGCCCCCGATGGCTCCGCCTGAGACCGACGGAATAAGATTGCCCAATGCATTCTGAATCGATTTCCTCGCTCCGCTCCGCCTTCCGCTGGTGGTGCCCGTCCTTCACAGAAAGACGGGTCGGCGCCGTGCGCGCCTGAAAGAGGAATCCGGGGTGAATCCCCGGTGAAATCCGAAACAGAAAGAAGACCCGCCGACCGAGCGGGTTTTTTGTTATTCGGAACGCACATCGCCCGCACCGGCCTCCGGTCATCCCTCACCCTCAACTCTCCGGAAACCCTCAGTCATGAGCGACGCCCAGATCACAGCACCGAACAGTCCCGAGCGAATCCCGTTCTTCCTCGGGCCGTCCACGCTCCTCATTCCCTTCCTCATCTTCGCGGCCGTCTCGGTCTATCTCTTCGTCTTTCTGCAGGTCTTCGACCTGATGGCGCTCGCGGGCGCGGGCCTCGTGGCCCTCGTCTCAGGCGCCCTTCTCACGAGGAGCCCCGCCGCCTACTGGAGGGCCGTCGTCGCGGGCGCCGCTTCGCCCTTGACCGCGATGGTGCTGCTGCTCCTGATGGCCGCGGGCATCTTCTCGGCGATGATGAAGGCCGCGGGCCTCGCCCAGGCCCTCGCCCTCCTCACGGGCGGCGCGATCGCGGGGACCCCGCTGCTGACGCCCTGCGTCTTCCTCCTCTCCTCGCTCCTTGCGACGGCGACGGGAAGCTCCATCTCGACGATTCTCGCCGCCTCCCCCATCTTTCTTCCCTTCGGCGCCGCGCTCGGCTGCGACGTCCCGATGCTCGCCGGGGCCATCCTCTCGGGCGCGATCTTCGGCGACAACCTCGCGCCGGTCTCGGACGTGGCGATCATCTCGGCGATGACGCAGTCGGAGAAGGACGGCCGGCCGCTGGACCTCGGCGAGGTCGTGCGCACGCGCTTCCCCTTCGCCATCGTCGCGCTCCTTCTCGCCCTCCCCTTCTATGCCCTGGGCGGAAGCGCCACGGGCGCCGCGGAAGCCACGCTCAAGGACGCGAACCTGATGAGCCTCGTGATGCTCATTCCCGTCGCGCTTCTCATCTATGTCGCCATCCGCTCGCGTGACGCGCTCCATGCGGTGACGCTCGCCACGGTGGTCGGCATCGTCCTCGGACTCGTGACGGGCGTGCTCACCCCGGCCTCCATCGTCTCAGTGAAGGACGGCGCCGTCTCGGGCATCATCACGGGCGGCATCGCCAACGTGGCGGGCATCATGCTCATGTGCCTCGCGCTCTTCGGCTTCACGGGCGTCATCGAGCGCGCCGGCCTCTCGGAAGCCGCCGAGGGGATCCTCGGGCGCCGGGTGAAGTCGCCGGCCGCGGCCGAGGCGCTCCTCGCGCTCGTCACGGTGCTGATCTCGACCTGCCTCGCCGCGGTGACCTCCGTCGCGGTGGCGCTCGCCGGACAGCTTGCGAACCGGCTCCTTGCGAACCAGATCGATCCCTACCGCCGTGCGTACCTGCTCGCCGGGTTCGCCAACAGCATCCCCGTGATCCTGCCCTTCTCGGCCTTCTCGCTCATCACGCTCTCGGCCGCCTCGGGCCTCGGGGACGCCTCGCTCACGCCCTTCTCGCTCATGACCGCGACCTACTACCCCGTCGCGCTCTTCGTGGTCTTCGGGTTGAGTATTCTGACGGGCATCGGACGCCCGAAGAAAACGAACTGAACACCACCCAACGGAGAGATTCCCCGATGCTCGCACCTGACGAATTTGAGCTCTACGACCTTGAGGTCACCGTCGAAGGCGACGGCTACATCTGCCGTCACCACCAGGGGCACTCCTTCCGCGTGGAGGGCGAGAACCTCGTCTTCCCCGAGGGAGGAAGCTTCTCGATGTACGCGCTCGCGGCGCTCCTGCCGCTGCTGCCCGCCAAGGAGCGCATGACAGCGGAGGCCGACTGGATGACCACCGACTCGCTCATCGCCTGCCCGGACCCCAACTGCGGGGCGCGCTTTCGCATCAAGCGCGTCGGAAAGCGCGTCGAGAAGCACGGCGACTGCACCGTCGTGAAGCTCGGAGAACCAAACTGAAAGAACACTTCCGGAGAACTGCCATGACTCCCGCCCTCGCCCGCTATCAGCTCACCCCCGACTACGCCACCGCCCGCGTCATCAACGGCGGCTGGCAGCTCTCGACCGGCCATGCCCTGGCCGATCCCCTCGACCTCCTTGACGCGAAGCGAGGGTTCGAGGTGCTCCTCGACCACGGCTTCGACACCTTCGACGGCGCCGACATCTACACGGGCGTCGAGAACTTCTACGGCGGCATCATCCGCAGCCGCCGTGCCGCCGGCAAGACCCTCCCGCAGATCCACACGAAGTTCGTCCCGGACCTGAAGGACCTCGCCCGCGTCGACATGGCCTACGTCGAGCGCATCATCACGCGCTCGATCCAGCGCCTCGGCGTCGAGCGGCTCGACATGGTGCAGTACCACTGGTGGGACTATGACGTGCCCGGCATGGTGGAGACCGCGGGTCTTCTCGTGCGTCTGCAGGAGAAGGGCCTCATCCGCTGCATCTCCACGACGAACTTCTCCGCCGCGCAGCTGAAGAAGCTCACCGACGCCGGCATCCCGGTCGTGACGAACCAGTGCCAGTACTCGCTCCTCGACCGCCGTCCCGAGAAGGCACTCGTGAAGCTCTGCGAGGAGACGGGCGTGAAGCTCATCTGCTACGGCACCGTCGCGGGCGGCTTCCTCTCGAGGAAGTGGCTCGGCGCCGAGAAGCCCGTGATCGAAAAGCTCGAGAACCGCTCGCTCGTGAAGTACCTCCTCGTGATCGAGGACACGCTCGGCTGGTCGGGCTACCAGCAGCTGCTGAGGAAGCTCGACGCGATGAGCGCCCGCACGGGGTTCTCCATCTCCGCGCTCGCGACGCTCTACATCCTCGGGAAGCCCCAGGTCGCGGCCGCCGTCGTGGGCACGCGAAGCTCCCGCCACGTCGCCGACACGCTCACGCTCGCCGGCGCGGAACTCCCCGCCGACTGCCGCGAGGAGCTCGACCGCTTCATCTCGCAGTTCGGCCAGATCGAGGGCGACTGCTTCGACGTGGAGCGCGCCGACGGCTCGCGCCACAAGGCCATCATGCGCATGAACCTCGTCGACAGCGTCACCGGCAAGTGAGCGTTCACTTGCGGAAGTAACTCTGAAAGAGAATGGCCCGGAGTGCTGCACCCCGGGCCATTCTCTTTGATCCGCTTTTCTCCGGACGGACCGGAGACCCGCCTCGGAGAAACTGCGCTTTACTTGCGCTCGTTGTGGATCGTCACCACGAGACCGCGGTCACCGACCTCGACGGCCTGCTCCATCTCGCCCTCGAGATCACCGGGCTGAGGCATGAAGTTGCCGGACTTCGAGATGCGGGCGCCCACGATCACCGTCTTCACGGTGGCGAGCGTGTCGGCGCCCATCGCCATGCGCATCGTCTCGTTCAGTTCAAAGTTGTAGGGAAGATCCTTCACCTGAACCTTGGTGAACGCGACGGGCATGCGCGAGCCCGTGGCCGGACGCGCGTAGATGAAGACCGTGTCCTCGGGCGAGGCAAGCGACTTCAGGCGCTCGTCGAGCGTGACGGTGCCCGCGACCATGTGGAGGTCGCCGGGGGCCGCCGTCGGCGGAGCCTCGGTGCGGGCCTCGGCGGCGTCAGCCGCGGCCTGGTCCTTGGCGGCCGGCGAGACCGACGAGATGTTGTCGTTGATGCCTCCGAGGCGCTTCGCCTCGTTGATGTTCGCCTCGATCTGCTCGCGGTCCGGGAAGTCACGCGGAACGGACTTCAGGAGCCGCTCCCAGTAGTCCGCGGCCTGCGCGTAGTGCTGGCGGTCCCAGGAGTGGATCGCGAGGAGCGCGAGCGCCTTCCACTGGGTCGGGTCGATCTCGAGGGCGTCCTTGAGGACCTTCTCGACGTCGGGCGTGATCACCTTGCCGTTGGCGGCGGCCATCATGTCGGCCATGTCGGCCATGATGTCGGCGTTGTTCGGCACGAGGGCATTGAGACGCTTGAAGGCCTCGACGGCCTCGTCAAAGCGGTTCATCTGCGCGGCGGTGCGCGCGAGCAGGAACCAGCCGTTGGCGTTCCGCGGCTCGTCGGCGAGACGGGCCTTGAGGTCGTCGATCATCTTCTGCATCTCGCGCTGCGAGTGACCGCGGCCGCCCATCTGCTGCGCCTCCATCATCTCGATGAAGTGCGGATCCATGGCGGTGTAGCGGCCGAGCGCGTAGTAGCCGAGGACGGCCGAGGCGGGAATCACGACGAGCAGGATGACGGCGAGGATGCGGGGGACGCGGCTGCTCTTTCCGGAGCGCTCCTCCTCCTCGTGACGGGCCTCGTCGAGCACGCGGCGCTCGAGCTCGAGGCGCGTCTCCTCGTACTCGTCGGCGTCGATGCGGCCCGCGGCCTTCTCCGCCTCGAGGTCGTCGGCCTGCTGGCGCAGGATGGCGAGCACCTGCGCACGGCGGTCGGCGTCGGAGCGGTTGCGCCCGCCCGTCCAGAGCGGGATGCACACGGCGGCGACGGCGATGAGCGCCATGATGGCGCACAGAATGATGAATGTCGTCACTTTGCCTTACTCCTTCCTGCCCGAGAGCAGTTCATCGGCGAGCGCCTTCTCCTGCGCGGTCAGGGGCTTCGTCGACTCATGGACGAGGCGCTTGCGGCGGCGCAGGTTGATGTAGAAGGCGATGAGACCGACGAGGAAGAGGCAGATCGGGCCGAGCCAGAGAATGGCCGTCGAGAGCTTGAAGGGCGGCTTGTAGAGCACGAAGTCGCCGTAGCGCTCGACCATGTAGTCCACGATCTCCTGGTTGGTCTTGCCGGCCTTGACCTGCTCGATCACCTGGTTGCGCAGGTCGACGGCGAGCTCGGCGTTCGAGTCCGCGATCGACTGGTTCTGGCAGACGAGGCAGCGGAGCTGCTCGGAGACCTCGACCACGCGCTTGTGGGCGACCGGGTCGAAGGCGGTCGGCGTCGCCTCGCGTGCCTCGGCCGTCTGCTCGAGGCACGGGGCGGCGAGGAGGGCCGCGCAGAAGAGCGCGGCGAAGATATGGCGGATCGTCATTGCTCGGCCTCCAGCTGATCGATGAGGGGCTTGACCTGCTGGTTCCACAGATCGTCAAGGATCGGATAGCTCACCTTGGCGCGGATCACGCCCTTCTTGTCGATGATGAAGGTCTCGGGAACGCCCGTGACGCCGAGGTCGATGCCGACCTTGTTCTTCTCCTCGAAGATCACCTGGTCGTAGGGGTTGCCCGTGCTCTCAAGCACGCCCCTGCCCGCGCCGACGCTGTCCTTGTAGAGGAAGCCGACGATCGGGGTCTTGAGACCGGTGCGCTTGAGGCCCACGAGGTACGGATGCTCCTCCTTGCAGGGCAGGCACCAGCTCGCCCAGACGTTGAGCATCCAGACCTGGCCCTTCATGTCGTCGCTCCTGAACTTGACGTCCGGGTTGTAGAGCGTCGGCAGTTCGAAGGCCGGCAGCGGCTTGTTGATCAGCACCGACGGCAGCGCGCGCGGATCAAGGTAGAGGCCCTTGAAGAGGAAGCCCGCGAGCACGATGAAGATGGCGAACGGAATGAGAAACTTGGCTTTCATCATTTTCAGAGTTCTCCCACGGTTGATCAGGCGGCCTCGCCGGACTTCTTCTCACGGCGGCGGCGGTAACGGCGGTCCGTGGCGGCGAGCAGGCCGCCGATGCTCATGATGATCGAGCCGAACCAGATCCACGTCACATAGGGCTTCGAGTACACACGGACGACCCAGCCGCCGTCCGAGCTCGGCACGCCGAGCGAGACGTATACGTCACCCGTGATCGAGTGGCGGATCGCCGCCTCGGTCATCGGCATCGAGTTGCTGCTGAAGTACTTGCGCTTCTCCGGATAGAGGTGCTGGAGTTCCTTGCCGTCCACCGTCAGCGTGAAGTCGCCGCGGTCGGCGGAGAAGTTCGCGCCGCGGGCGCTCGTGACGCCGTTGAAGGTGAAGGTGTAGCCCGCGACCGAGACCGTGTCGCCCTCGAACATGCGGACGTCACGCTCGGCCTGGTAGCCCTCCACGAGCGCCACGCCGATGATGAAGACGGCCACGCCGAAGTGGGCGATCAGCATGCCCCAGTAGGCGCGCGGCTGGCGCGCGAGGCGGCTGAGGAAGCCCGTGCCCTCGGGAGCGAAGCGGATCGAGCCGCGGATGTCCTCAATGATGCCGAGGATCACGAAGACCGCGAGCGAGCAACCGGTGAAGACCCAGTTGCTCCAGGCACCCATGAGGAGCGGGATGGCCGCGCCGATCACGATGGCGCCGACGAAGCACCAGGCGAGGCGCTTGGCGAGCGCGACCGGGTCGCAGTCCTTCCAGCGCGCGAGCGGACCCACGGCCATCAGGAACACCATCGGCAGCATGAGGGGCCCGAAGACGGCGTCGAAGTACGGGGGACCGACGGAGATCTTGCCCGCGTTCAACGCATCAAGGAAGAGCGGGTAGAGGGTGCCGAGGAGCACCGCGCCCATCGCCACGACGAGGAGCACGTTGTTCACGAGCAGCATCGACTCGCGCGAGATCATCGAGAAGTTGCCGCCCAGCCCCACGCTCGGCGCACGCCAGGCGAAGAGCAGGAACGAGAGACCGATCACGATGATCAGGAAGGCGAGGATGAAGAGGCCGCGCTCCGGGTCCGTCGCGAAGGCGTGCACCGAGGTGAGCACGCCCGAGCGGACGAGGAAGGTGCCCAGCAGCGAGAGCGAGAACGTCAGGATCGCGAGCAGCACCGTCCAGATGCGGAAGCAGCCGCGCTTCTCGGTCACCGCGAGCGAGTGAATGAGCGCGGTGCCGGTGAGCCACGGCATGAAGGACGAGTTCTCAACCGGATCCCAGAACCACCAGCCGCCCCAGCCAAGCTCGTAGTAGGCCCAGTAGGAGCCGAGCGCGATGCCGAGCGTAAGCAGAATCCAGGCCGCCGTCGTCCAGGGGCGCATCCAGCGCGCCCAGGCCGCGTCGAGGCGCCCGGAGAGGAGCGCGGCGATCGCGAAGGCGAAGGGAACCGAGAAGCCCACGTAGCCGAGGTACAGAAGCGGCGGATGGAACACCATGCCCGGGTCCTGCAGCAGCGGGTTCAGGTCGGCGCCTTCAGCGGGCGCCGGGAAGAGGCGCAGGAAGGGGTTCGACGTGAAGAGCATGAAGAGCAGGAAGCCCATGCCCACGAGGCCCATCACGCCCGTGACGCGGGCGACCATGTCCTCGGGGAGGCGGCGGGCCGAGAAGGCGACCGCGGCGCCCCACCAGCCGAGCGTCACGGTCCAGAAGAGGATCGAGCCCTCGTGGGAGCCCCAGCTCGCGGCGACCTTGTAGTACCAGGGAAGCATCGAGTTGGAGTTGTTCGCCACATTGAGGACGGTGAAGTCCGACAGGTAGAACGAGTAGGCGAGGCACCCGAAGGCGATCGTGCCGAAAAGGGCGTTGGCGGCGGCGGCGGGTCTCGCCACGGCCATCAGCGCGCCGTTCCCGCGGGCGGCGCCGACGAGCGGCAGCACGCCCTGCACGATGCTGAGCGCAAGGCACAGAATCAATGCGAAGTGTCCGATCTCAGGAATCACTTGTATTCTCCGATGTTGAAAATCCGGTTCTTCTTCCGGGCCGTCATCCCACCGATGACGTCCCCGGCCGGTGTTGCGGCGCCGCTTCCACGGGGTCCGAAGGTCTTCCCCCGTCGGCGGCTCCGTCCCGAAAAAACTTCAGTCCCTTTCTCGCACACGAGCCCCGGGACCGGAAATCCGGCGCCTCGGGGCGGGAAAGTGTGTGAGCTCCTCAGGGACGGGACGCGGTCGGGAGGCCGCATCCCTTTCGAAAAGGAAAAAGGTTACTTCTGAGCGCCGGCGGCCGCGGCCTCCTGCTGCGCCTTGGCGACGCCCGCCTTGTGCGCGTCCTCGAGCGCCTTCGCGGCCTCGGGCGGCATGTAGTTCTCGTCATGCTTGGCGAGGACCTCGCTCGCGACGAAGACGCCCTGGTCGTTCAGCTTCCCCTGCGCGACCACGCCCTGGTTCTCGGCGAAGAGATCCGGGAGGATGCCCGTGTACTGCACGTTCACGGACTGCGCGGTGTCGGTGATGCGGAACTTCACCGTGACGCCGTCGCCCTCGCGGGTCACCGACCCGCCCTCGACGACGCCGCCCAAGCGGAACGTGCGGCCGACCGGGGCCTCCTTCGCGGCGACCTGCGTCGGCGAGAAGAAGAAGACGAGGTTCTCGTTGAAGGCCTGCAGCGCCATGAAGATGCCGGCGGCGAGAACCACCGCGGCGGCACCGATCAGCGCGAGCTTCTTGGTCTTGGAATTCATTTGGGGGTCTCCTTGTTTTTTCTTTTCCGGTCTCTCACTGCTCGAGCGTGAACTCGGCGGCGCGGGCCTCGCGGGTGATGCGGCGGCAGATCGCGCGGCGGCGCTTCACGAGCGAGAAAAGCTCCCAGGCGACGCCGAGCACGAAGGCGCCGTAGGCACACCACACGTAGTAGCCGTGCCCGTTCATGTGGATGAAGTCAGCGAAGGAATTCCAGTTGCTCACAGCGTGCCCTCCTGCGCGGCGCGGCGCGTCCAGTCGCTGCGGCGCTCGCGCTCGAGAATCATGGTGCGGGCACGCGAGAGCACGACGCCGACGCCGTAGATCGTCCCGGCCGCAAGCATGATGAAGATGGTGTAAAGCATGATGTCGGCGATCGAGGAGCCGCGCGACGTGATTGAGGCGCCCTGGTGAAGCGTGTTCCACCAGCGCACCGAGAAGTAGATGATCGGCACGTTCACGGCGCCCACGATGGAGATGACCGAGGCGGCCTGGTCGGCGCGGCGCTTGTCATCGATCGCGGCGTGGAGCGCGATGAAGCCGAGGTAGAGGAAGAAGAGGATCAGCATCGAGGTGAGACGCGCGTCCCACACCCAGTAGGTGCCCCAGGTCGGACGCCCCCAGAAGGCGCCCGAGAAGAGCGCGATGAAGCCCATCAGCGCACCCGTGGGCGCCATCGCCTGAGCAAGGATGAAGGCGAGGCGGGAGTTCTTCAGGAGACCCACGATCGAGCACACCGCCATCAGCAGGTAGAGCGACATGGCGAGCCACGCCGACGGGATGTGGATGAAGATGATGCGGTAGGAATTGCCCTGGCGCGCCTCGATCGGGCAGACGAAGAACCCGAGATAGAAGCCGACGACGAAGAGCACGAGCGCAGCCCCCATGCACCAGGGGATGATGCGTCCGGCGCGGCGGTAGAAGCCTTCGAGCGATGCATCTGTTGCGGACATTTGCGGGAGGTCTCCTCTTTCCGTAATGGTGTTGTTGTTCGATTACTGTTCGGCGATTCGCAGGGCCGCGGCCACGGCCATCGGGGCGAGCGCGAGCGAAAAGAGCGCGAGGCCGCCGACGATCATGAAGTGCGACGAGGGCGAGAGGCTCATCGAGACGGCCTGCGCGGCGCCCGAGCCGAAGATGAGCACGGGAATGTAGAGCGGCAGCACGAGAAGCGACGTGAGCACGCCGCCCGCGCGCAGCCCGAGCGTGAGCGCAGCGCCGACGCCGCCCACGAGCGAGAGCACCGGGGTGCCGAGAAGGAGGCTGCCGACCATCACGAGCGTCACGTCGAGCTCAAGGTCGAACATCACGCCGAAGATCGTGGCGAAGATCGTCATCGGGACGCCCGTGACGAGCCAGTGCGCGGTCACCTTGGCGATCACGATCACGGGGAGGGGCTCGGCCGCGACGAGCATCTGCTCGAGCGTGCCGTCCTCGTGGTCGGTGGCGAACATGCGGGGCAGCGACAGGAGCGCCGCGAGCAGCGCGGCGACCCAGACGACGCCCGGGGCGATCGAACGGAGGATGTTCGTCTCGGCGCCGACGCCGAGCGGAACGAGCGTCACGACGACCGCGAAGAAGAAGATCACCTGCGCGAGGTCGGACTTGCGGCGCAGCGAGAGCGTGAGGTCACGCCTCAGAATCGTCAGAAAAAGATTGAGCATCTCTCTTCACCCCCTCAGCCGGCGTTCCTGGCGTTCTCGTCCTCGCGGGCCGCGGCGTCGGCCATGGCGCGCTCGACGGCGGTGCGGCGCCTCGGGGCCCATTTCTCGGGCTCGATCACGTGGAGCTGGTCCTTCTCGACGGGGACCTCCTGGTGGGTGACGAGCATCACGACGCCGCCCTCGCGGACGTGCCTGCTGATCAAGTCCGCGAGGCGCGCCACGGCCTTCACGTCAAGCGCGGTGAAGGGCTCGTCGAGCACCCAGAGCGGAACCGACTCGGAGAGCCAGAGACGGGCGAGCGCGACGCGGCGGCGCTGGCCCTGGGAGAGCTGGCCGGCGGGCACGTCCTCGTACTCGGAGAGGCCGACGGCGGCGAGCGCCTTCCTGGCGGCCTCGGGCGTGGCCTTGAGCGACGCGACGCGCGCGTTGATGAGGACGTTCTCGATCACCGAGAGGTCGTCCTTCACGCCGTTGCGGTGCCCGATGTAGCAGAGCTCGCGCCAGTAGTCCTGCGCGGCCTTGAGGATCGGCGTGCCGCGCCAGAGGATCTCGCCCTCGACGGGGCGCATCAGACCCGTCATGAGCCGCAGAAGCGTCGTCTTTCCCGCGCCGTTGCTGCCGGCGATGCGCACGAGCGAACCGGCGTTGACGGCGAAGGACATGCCCTGGAAGAGCGTGCGCTCGCCGCGCTCGCAAGTCAGGCCTCGCACTTCAATGATGGGCTGGGTCATGGATCCTCTTGGGGAAGAATTGTTCTTTGCCTCCAGGCCTGCGGGGGCGCGCCGATCACGCAATGCGCAGACCTCGAGAATTGCGAGGAGTTTAGGGAGACGAAATTAAGGAGGCCTTACACGTTGAAACATCCTCCGCCGCCTATTCGCCTTTGATTTTCAGGGTTTTTTCGACCTTCTCCGCGGCCTCAGCCGAATCAATTCTTAAGTCCTCGCGCGGTCCGGCGACGGCGCGCACTACAATTGGCCGCCTGACAACAGGTCACAGAAAACCAAAACCTCCGCCCTGGAACCTTCCTCACATGCAGACCGCCGCCCGCACCGCCATCCTTGCCAGCATCCTCGCCGCCCTCGTCTCCGGCTGCTCCGCCATCAACGAGCAGCACCAGAGCTACGCGGGCCGCAAGGTCGACATCGTGCCGGTCGTCGGCAGCATCTGGCGCATCTCGGCCGAGTGGCCGAACTTCGAGAGCGCGCCGAGGATCGCCGACTACATCTACGAGCGCGCCCAGAGGTTCTGCAACGACAAGAAGCTCGGCATGATGCCGGGGCAGGGGTCGTCCCGCGCCGCGAGCGAGGACGGCAAGCCCGCCTACGCCTGGCTCGAGTTCCGCTGCACGAACCCCGACAAGACGATCGAGCGCGAGTACAAGCCGATCACGCTGCACTTCGAGCTCGAGGACGAGGAAGAGGACGGCCGTCGCCGCAAGTCGAACAAGTGACCGGGTCCGAGGAACTTCCTCCCTGGGAAGCCTCCGCCGCTCCCGGGGATGACGCTCCGGCCGCCGACGACGAGGTGCCCGAGGCACCCGCCGCACCGGAGACGCCCTTTGACGCCGCACAGGAGGTGCGCACGCTGCCGCACCTTCCGGGCTGCTACCGCTACTTCGCCCAGGACGGCACCTGCCTCTACGTCGGCAAGGCCCGGGACCTGAAGAACCGCGTGTCGTCCTACTTCCGGCGCACGGGACTCTCGCCGCGCATCGCGCTCATGGTCTCGAAGATCGCCCGGCTCGAGACGACGGTGACGCGCTCCGAGGCCGAGGCGCTGCTCCTCGAGAACAACCTCATCAAGACGCTCCACCCGCGCTACAACATCCGTCTGCGCGACGACGCGAGCTACCCCTACATCCGACTCGGGGGCGAGAAGTTCCCGCGGCTTTCCTACTACCGCGGAGGCGTCGACCGGAAGTCCCGCTTCTTCGGTCCCTACCCGAGCTCGAGCGCCGCACGCACCGCGATCGAGATGCTGCAGAAGGCGTTTCTTCTGCGCACCTGCAAGGAGGCGAACTTCCGCAACCGCACGCGGCCGTGCCTCCTCGGCCAGATCGGCCGATGCTCGGCGCCCTGCTGCGAGATGATCTCGGAGGCGGCCTATGCGCTCGACTGCCGGCGCGCGGAGGACTTTCTCCTCGGGCGCTCCCGCGAGGTCCTCGACGACCTCGAGAAGCGCATGTGGGCGGCGTCCGACAAGTGGGAGTTCGAGGAGGCCGCGCGGCTCCGAGACCGTATCGCCGCGCTCACGCAGATGCGCCACCAGCAGGCCGTCGAGACCACGGGCGGCGACATTGACGCCGACATCGTCGCCGTCGCGATCAAGGACGGCGCCGCGGCGATCAACCTCGCGATGGTGCGGGGCGGCCGACACCTCGGCGACCGTGCGATCTTCCCGAAGACGGGCTCGAGGGAGACCGACGCCGCCCCTGCGGCGGGCGAGATCCTCGAGGCCTTCGTCTCCCAGCACTACGCCGAGCTTCCGATCCCCGCGATCCTCATCTGCGAGGGCGACCCGGAGGATCCGGAGCTCCCCGGCCGGCTCTCGGAGCTTCTCACCGAACTTGCCCACCGGAAGGTGCCCGTCATCACGGAGCCGCAGGAGACGCGGCGCCGGTGGCTCGAGATGTGCGTGCAGGGCGCGCAGATCGCGCTCCTGAGGCACCTCCAGGAGGAGGGCACGCAGCTCGCGCGTCTGAAGGAACTCATCGAGATCCTCGGCCCCTCCTTCGAGCCCGCCTCGGGCGACCCGATGGACTTCGCGGCCGAGTGCTTCGACATCTCGCACACCCAGGGCGAGGCGACGCAGGCCTCCTGCGTGGTCTTCCGCGAGGGGCGCATGCAGAGCTCGCTCTACCGGCGCTTCAACATCACCGGCATCGAGCCGGGCGACGACTACGCCGCGATGAAGCAGGCGCTCGAGCGGCGCTACGCGCCCGTGGCGCGCGGCGAGGCGGAGCTCCCCACGCTCGTTCTCATCGACGGCGGCCGCGGGCAGGTCGAAATGGCCCGGCAGGTCTTCGCCGAGCTCGGCCTCGACGCGGGCGCGATCGTCGGCGTGGCGAAGGGCGAGGGCCGGAAGACCGGCCTCGAGACCCTCGTCTTCCCGGTGATCGACGGCGAGCGCCGGGAGCCGCTCACCCTTGGTCTCATGTCGCGCGCGCTGATGCTCACGGCCGAGATCCGTGACGAGGCCCACCGGTTTGCCATCACCGGCATGCGTGCGAAACGGGCAAAAACCCGAAATACCTCTAAATTGGAAGATTTCGAGGGGGTCGGACCCAAGCGCCGCGCTAAACTACTCGCGCATTTCGGCGGCATGAAGCAGCTTCGGAACGCTTCGGCCGAGGACATAGCCCAGGTTCCGGGAATCTCCCGCGCCCTGGCCACGAAAATCTACGCACAGATCCACAGCCAGCCCGTCGCCACGGCGGACGCCGGCACGGAGCAATAACGGAAGCCCCGCCCATGAAGCTTAAGCCGCCCTTCAAAGTCAACGTACCGATGATCCTCACGTGGATCCGCATCGCGCTCATCCCCGTCGTCATCGGTATCTTCTATCTGCCCGACAGCGTCGTCTCGCTGCACTGGCAGAACGTCATCGCCTGCCTCGTCTTCGTCGTGGCGGCCGTGACGGACGCTCTGGACGGCTTTCTCGCCCGCCGCTACGAAGGCTGGGCCACGCGCATGGGCGCCTTCCTTGACCCGATCGCCGACAAGCTCCTCGTGGCCGCGGCCCTCGTGGCGCTCGTCGGCCTCGACCGCTGCGACATGGCGATCGCCATGATCATCATCGGCCGCGAGATCACCGTGACCGGCATCCGCGAGTGGATGGCCAAGATCGGCGAGTCCGGCCGCGTCAAGGTCAACTGGTTCGGCAAGAGCAAGGCGATCGCGCAGATGACCGCCATTCCCTGCCTGCTGTGGTTCGATCCCGTGATGGGGCTGCCCATCGCCACGATCGGCACCTGGCTCATCTGGATCGCCGCCGTGCTCACGATCTACTCGATGTACGTGTACCTGCGCGCCGCCGCTCCCTTCTTTGAGGAAGCCCGCGCCCAGCGCGCCGCCGCCCGTCTGGCCCGCCTCGCGGCACGTGAACGCGCCTCCGACGAAGCCGCCGCGTAAGAAGCAGCTCATACAAGACAACCAAAAAGCGGCGCGCGCCCCAGAGAGAAAAGGACGCGGGCCGCTTTTGATTTTTTTCGAACCGCTTTAGCCATGACCAAGCCTGAGCGCTCTGAAGAAGCCCCTGTCGCCGAGACCGAGGCGCCGAAGCCCGAACCCGTGAAAACGCCCGCGGCGGAAGAATCCCCCGCTCCGGCGAGCGACCCCGTGAAGGAGGTTCCGCCCGTCGACGCCGTCTCCGCCGCATCTCCCGCTCCCGCCGCTGCTGAGGCGGAAATCAAGGCCGCGGCTGAGCCCGCTCCCGCCGAACCTTCCCCGGATCCGGCGCCTGAGAGAACTCCGGACGCTGCGGAGAAGCTCCCCGGGGCACCTGCGGAGGAGACTTCTTCCGTCACTCAGGACACCGCTCCCGCTGAAGCCGTGCCCTCTGAGGAAAAGCCCGCCGTGGACGCCGCCGAAGCTCCCGCGGCACCGGCAGCAGAGAACGTGACCGCTGTCACGGAAACCCTGCCCGTCCCCGTTGAATCCCCGGCCGGAACCGAGGAGAAGAGCGCAACCTCCGACGCTCCGGAAAAGCCGGAGGGCGGGGAGACGACCGCGCAGGAAGCGCCGGCTGGAACCACTGAATCCTCTGAAAACGCAGAAACCGCCTCACAGGAAGAAAAGACAGAGACGGCTCCCGAGGAGAACGCCCCGGAAACGCCCGCGACGGAAATACCCGCGGTGCTTCCCGTGCCCGTCGCCCCGGCCCCCGCGAAGCCCGTCATTCCCGGCATCGGCCGGCTCGGAGGCTTTCTCGGCGCTCTCTCGGTCCTCGCGCTCCTCGCTGCGGTGCTCGACTTCGCCGCCGTGACCCTCGCCGACTGGCCCGCATTCGCGCGCGTCGGGCTCTTCGGGGTCCTTGGCCTCGCCGCGCTCGTCCCCGTGCTCTTCGTGAAGCGCCTTTCGGCCGGTGCTCTCGACACCGCCGGCACCCTGTGGGGGCTGATGACGGGCTGCCTCATCGCAGCGGCGGCCGTCACGTGGCCCTCGGGCGAGAGCGCCGCCGCGCTCGTCCTCGTCTGGGCCGCCGTGCTCACGCCCTGGCTCCTCGTCTTCCGCCGTCCGGTCTACTTCTCGCTCTGGTTCGTCGTCGTCCTCGCCGCGCTCGTGCTGCAGGGCATGCGCCTCGCGATGCTCGACGACCCGCTCACCGAGCTCCTGCCGGCCGCGGCCTTCACCGCGCTCGTCACGATCGTCACCTCGCTCGTCACCCGCTGGAAGCGCCCGAGCACGGTGCTGCGCGCCGCGGCGCTCGTGCCCTCGTTCGCCACAGCCCTGCTCCTCGGCGTGGTTCCGGGAAGCGCCCTCGCGCTTCAGGCGTCGCACGGCAGCGAAGTGACCGTCGCGCTCTTCGGCCTCCTCTATCTCCTCGCCGCCGCGGCGCTCCTCGTCTCCGGCCGGCCGGAGCTCCGAGCCGCCGCGATTCTCGGCGCCGCCGCCTGGCTGAACGGCGTCATTCTCAGCCTGCTCCCCGGATTCGCGAGCTCCGAGATAGCCCTCTATGCGCTCACGCTGGTGAACGGCCTCCTCTGCCTCGGCTGGACCCTCGTCGCGGCACGCCTGCGTGCCCGCCGCATGGCCGAGGCCGATGCCGGGGAGGAAGGCGACTACGCCCGCATAGCGGGCGTTGCCCCGCGCGCGGTCGGCGCGCTCCTGGGCGGCGTCTCCGTGCTGCTGCTCGCCGCCACGGTGACGAGCTTCCTCTCGCCCGATCCGGTGGTCACCGGGGGGCTCCTTCTCGGCGCGGGTCTCGTGATCGAGCTCGTCCGCCGCTGGAAGGCACGCTCGACCGGCACGTCCTCCGGCTTCTCGGTGGTGTCGCTCATCGCGCTGCTCCTCGCCTTCGCGGGCTGGTTCGTCTTCGGCGTGCTCGGCGCCGCGTCGCTTCCCGAGGGAGGCACCGCGCTCCTCGCGGTCGTGATCGCGCTCGTCTTCCATTCGCGCACCGCGCTCGTGCTGGCGCTCCTCTCGCCCTGGCTCGGTGCGAACGGCAACCCCCTCATGAACCCGGTGATGGAGTACTTCGTGATCGGCACCGCCGCGCTCGCCGCCCTTCTTGCGGCCGCCGTTGCGTGGCTCCCCGAGGGGCGTGTGCGCCGCGAGGCGCTCCACTGGCTCCCCGCGCCCGTTCTCGCCGCGGCGGTGAACCCCGTCGTTCCCGGGATCCTTGTGGGCAGGAACGAGATCCTTCAGAACCCCGTCTGCCTCGCCATCTCGTTTGCCGCGCTTCTTCTGGTCGGCGCCGCCTGGGCGGCCCGCTCCGGTCTCTCGCTGCCGCGCGTCATTCTGCTTGTGATCGGTCTCGCGCTTCCGGCCGCGGCCTTCCCGGCCGCCTCCGCCGTGACGCTCGCCTTCGCCGCGGCCGCCTCGGCGCTCCTCGCCAACCGCCTCACGCCGGGGCTGCTGCTCCTCACCTTCCTCGTCGCCCTCGGCATGACCTGGAACGCAACGCCACTCGAGCTGCCCGGTGTCGTGATCATCCCCGAGAACCTGACGGTTGCGCTCGCGAGCCTCGTCTGCGGCCTCGGGTTCATGGCCGCCGCCCTTGCGCTGCGCGTTCCGGATCCGGCCGCGCCGCAGGGCCGCGCCCTCACGGTGAGGCCGCTCGCCGCGGTGCTTTTCCTCGCGACGCTCGCGGCGACCTTCTCCTGGCTCACCCCGCGTCTTGATCTGATCGACTCGGGCGAGCGCTTCGTCGCCGCCGTCTCGGCGAGGAGCGAGGCCGACACCATCGTCGGAGAGGCGCTCACGCTCCGCTATGAGCTTGACACCGCCGTCCCCAGGACTGCCCGCGACGAAAATGACGACGCGCGCGCCGCCGCGCCCCGCTTCCTCTGCGCCGCTTCCTCCGAAGGGAAGCTCGCCCTGCTCGGCACCGCTCAGGCCGCCAGTGCCTGCCCCGCCGGCACCGCCGTTGCGCTCAAGCTCGACCTCTACACAGGCCTCCCGCGGCTTCCCCGCGTGAGCCTCCTCACCGGCTCCGCCGACGAGAAGCTCTCGGAAACGGTTAAGTCCGCCGAACTGCGCTGCGCGTCGGGCCGCTGCGTCCTTACGAGGCTGCTTGATGCCGAAGGCCGCGCGGTCGGTGCGAAGAACTGATGGAAAAGATCACGATGACCTCCCCGATTCCGGTTCCTCCTTCGTGTGATGTCTTCTGCCGCGTCATCGACAACTTCGGTGACGCCGGCGTCTGCTGGCGCCTGGCGCGCCGCTTCCTCGAGCTCGGCGTCGGGCGCGTGCGCTTCATCACGGATCACCCCGAGGTGCTCGCACTGATCGCCCCCGAGGCGGAGCGGCGCGTCCTCGTCGTCGGCTGGGACGACTTCGCGCGTGACGCGGCCCTGCCCGGGTTCGACCCCGCCGAGCTCGTGATCGAGACCTTCGGCTGCCGTCTGCCCGACGCGTACGACGACGCGCTCGCCGCGAAGCGCGAGAAGCGCATCGCCGCAGGGGTGCGCCCGCCCTTTTACTTCAACCTCGATTATCTCTCGGCCGAGGCCTGGATCGAGGACTGCCACAACATCATCGGACTCCACCCGAGGCTCGACCTGCCGAAGCTCTGGTTCTTCCCAGGCTTCACGGAGCGCACGGGCGGCCTCGTGATCGAGGAGGGCTACGCCGAACGGCGCGCGGCCTTTGACCGCGCCGCCTTCCTTGCGGGACTCGGCGCCGATCCGGCGTTGCGCACCCTCTTCGTCTTCTGCTACCCCGTCAACCCTTTGGAAGTCATCCCGCGCGGGATCCTCAAGGCCGGGGAGCCGAGGAACCTGCTGCTGCCGCCCGGCGTCTGGGCCGACACGATCGAGGCCGAGGCCCGGTCGCTTGACCCGCGGGGCGAGACGATCCGCATCTGCCGCACGCCCTTCCTGCCCCAGACCGAGTTTGACCGTCTGCTCTGGGCGAGCGACGCCGCCGTGATCCGAGGCGAGGACAGCTTCGTGAGAGCTCAGCTCGCCGCGCTCCCCTTCCTCTGGTCCACCTATCCCACCGAGGACCTCGCGCACCGCGTGAAGCTCGCCACCTGGCTCGACCGCCTCGTGCCCGTCCTCCCGACGGAGGTCGCCGCCTCCTACCGCTCGACCTCGGAGGCCTGGGTGGCCGACTCGGTGACACCGGGGGAATTCGCGCGCTTCCTCCTCGACGCCCCCGCGCTCGCGCAGGGCTTCCGCAGCTGGTCCGACGCCCTTTTCGCCCGCGGAGACCTCGGTCGCCGCATGCTCGAGCGGGCCGCGCAGGGCTGAGAAAGCTCCGTAAGTGAGCACTTACTCACAGATAATTCACAGCCTGCTTCGGGATTTGCTACAATATTGCGCTTAAAGTTTTTTTCCGTCCTCTCGCCCGCGTATGCCTGGAAGCGTGGAGGACACGCTTGCAAACTCTGCATTTGAGGAATTTTTCAAATGAAAACCGCACAGGAACTGCGCGTCGGCAACGTCTTCATGGTCGGCAAGGATCCGATGGTCGTCGTGAAGGCTGAGTACTCCAAGGGCGGCCGTGGCGCCTCCACCGTCAAGATGAAGATGAAGAATCTTCTGACGAACGCCTCGACGGAAACCGTCTTCCGCGCCGACGACAAGTTCGAGGATCTCGTTCTTGAGCGCAAGGAAGTCAACTACTCCTACTTCGCCGATCCGCACTATGTCTGGATGGACGAGGAGTACAACCAGTACGAAGTCGATGCCGACGTGATGGCCGAGGCCCTCAAGTACCTCGAGGACAACATGGCCGCCGAGTGCGTCTTCTACGAAGGCCGCCCGATCTCCATCGAGCTCCCGACGATCCTCGTCCGCGAGATCATCTACACGGAGCCCGCCGTCAAGGGCGACACCTCCGGCAAGGTCATGAAGCCCGCCAAGCTCGCCACCGGCTATGAGCTCCAGGTCCCGGCCTTCGTGAACACCGGCGACAAGATCGAAATCGACACCCGCACGGGCGAGTACCGCAACCGCGTCAAGTAATCTGACGCTGCGGTGACCGGGAAACGCCCTTTGGTAAGGGAGCTTCCCTGCGATCAGAAGCCCGGACGCCACCTCGAGTGGTGCCGGGCTTTTTGTTATTTTTCAGACGATTACACTACTTTCCCAAACCGGGGATTGCCCCTTCCCGCGACATGGGTTCATACTAAAAGAGGTGTGTCAGCGGCATCTCCGAATGCTCACTGACCGGCTTATCTACTGCACAGGAGGTTGTATGACAGAAACTGCAGTTGTCGCTGCCAACGACATCCTTGAAAAATTCTGGGACAAGAATGTTCCCGTTGATGTTTACGCGATTGCTCGTGAACTCGGTCTTTCGGTAGTTGAGGCGAACACCCCTACTCACTCAGGCTATTTTTCATCTGATGAGCAGACAATTTATATCAATGAAAATGAATCACCGGTGCGCAAGAGATTCACGATTGCACATGAACTAGGTCATTTCATTCTAGGCCACGGGGATTCCGATCGGAACACATCAATTTGGTCTGACCGTTACAGCCCCGAGCAGATGGAAAAAGAGACAGCGGCGAATAAATTTGCTACAGAACTACTCATGCCAAGAAAAGCCATTTCCGCGATGATCAATATTCTGCACATCACGGATGCTGCCGAACTTCGAAAGCATCTTGGCGTCTCTAGCTCTGCCTTACAGATCAGACTCAAGTCACTGGGGTACATTAAATGAGTACACCCCACGAACCTTCACTGGACCTCAACAAAGCCATTGAGGAGGATGTCTCCAGATCCGAAACGATCAACGATAAAATAACAAATGCAGAACTCGGTCTCGCGCAAAACAGGCTCTCTCAGGAAGAAGAACACTTAAATCTTCATATTTTTCTCAGAAAAGCTCGTTTCGCCGTATTTTCCGTTGTTTTTGCAGTTATTTTCCTTGGATATGGATTTCTGTGCTATTTAATTTTTGAGATTTTCAACAATGTTGATAATCTTCAGTCATACATGAGCACTCCGATCCTGGCCTCTTTGATTGTTTTAACTATCGTTCCATCCCTGTTTTTGTTGATTCTCCTTCTGGCAGTCACTCGGCACGACAAGTCCGTCGATATTTCTGAAATACCGAAGAACGCATTCGATGTTTTCAGCAAGGTGAAATCGTCTTTAAACTAAGAAAATCATTATCATGGATATCGTCAAGGACAACCGGATGTACATGGAGATCGCCCACATCGCGGCGAAGCGCAGCTATGCGCAGCGCCTCAAGGTGGGCTGCGTGATCGTCAAGAACCACTCGATCATCTCGTTCGGCTGGAACGGCATGCCGACGGGCTATGACAACTGCTGCGAGATGGAGGTGGACGGCAAGCTCGTCACCCGTCCCGAGGTGCAGCACGCAGAGCTCAACGCCATCGCGAAGCTCGCCGAGAACGGCTACTCCTCGAAGGGCGCCTCGATCTTCATCACGCACAGCCCCTGCATCCACTGCGCGCTCCTCATTCAGAAGTGCGGCATCTCGCAGGTCTTCTACCACGAGCTCTACCGCAGCCGCGAAGGCCTCGACTTCCTCGAGCACGCCGGGGTGGAAGTGCACCAGCTCTGAGGCGGGAAAAGGTCCTGAATGCACGAAGGCCGGTCTTCCGAGAATTTCGGGAGGCCGGCCTTCCGTTTCAAAGCCTGGGGATCAGATCAGAGCTCAGCCCACGTGGCGGAGCGCGACGTTCTCGAAGACCGCGACGCCGAGCGGCAGCAGCGTGTCATCGAAGTGCATCGTCGCGGCGTGCAGGCCCGGGGTGGCGCCGACGCCCACGCCGAAGTACGCGGCCTTGATGTGGGGCTTGGCGAGCTTGTAGCAGTGGAAGTCCTCGCCGCCGCCGCCGCAGTCCGGGGCGAGATTG
>NZ_JAUNSF010000034.1 GCF_030539355.1 Sutterella sp. | reverse complement strand
CGCCACGATCTCCGGGGACATCGTCTCCGAATGGAACGCCCAGTCGACGGTGGCCTTCTTCTACAACACGAACGACGACGGCGAGGTACTCGGGGACGACAGCGGCACCTACGTCCTGCAGGCGGAAGTGGATCTCGACGGAGCCGAGGCCTACGAAGGCTCGGTCCGGGCCCAGAAGGAGATCTGCGAAGGAACGTACGGGAATCTCGACCCGCTGAGAGAGATCCTGGCCGCGGGCACACTCACCGATCTCACAACCAACATGGTCTTCGGCGACTCGGCCGACTTCGAATTCACGTATTCAGGCACGATCTCGGGCGCCAAGGGCCTGAGACTCACCTTTGCCCAGGGAACCTCGGTGATTGAGGGGGACGTCTCCGTTCTCTCGGTGACGATCAACGCGGGCGCCACGCTCAGGGGCGACGGCACCTGGACGATGACGCCGATGAGCGGGGACGTCGACCCCACGCAGGCCTCCTCCTTCGGCACGGCCTACGCCCGCGCCGGCGACAACACGAGCCTGCAGGGGTACCTTGAAAACAACGGCACGCTCTACGCCACGGGCGCGACGGGACACATCACGATCGACGGCGACTATGTCATGGGCGACGGCGCGGCGCTCGTCCTCGGCGTGACGAGCTCCGGGGCCGTGACACCGCTCACGGTGACGGGGGCGGTCACCCTCGGCACGGCGTCCTCCTCCTCGGATTCGGACGAGGCCGCGGCCGTGTCGGATGAAGCCTCCTCGGGAACCTATACCGTGAGGTACGTCCCCGAGGAGAGCTACTTCCGCACCGGTGACGCGATCGACGCGTCCTCGGTCTCGGGCACGGCGATCGTGACCGGCTCGGGCGAGACCGTCGGCACGGAGGTCTTCACGCAGGGCGGCGTCATCCAGGATGCGGACATCCTCGGGTCGCTCTCCCTCACGCTTGAGTTCACGACCCCCGACTCGAACACGATCGAGGTCACGCGTCTTGCGAACGCCTACTCGAACCTGCTCGATGAAAGCGCCTCGGAGACGGAGCGCTCGATTGCGAAGCTCCTCGACAACGGCGCCGAGACGGCGGAAGGGAATGCGCAGACGCTCATCGCCTCGCTCGACTTCACGACCGACCGCTCGGTCGCCGCTGCGGCGATCGCGGACCTCAAGGGCGACGCGCATGTGTCCGCCGTCCGCTCGGGCTTCGCTGTGGAGCGCCTCGTCGACCGCACGCTCGCGCGCGTCCCCGCGGACGCCGCAGTCTCCGGGCGTCACGTCTGGCTGCAGCCCTTCGGCGGACGTCTTGCGGACAACGCCGCAGGCGCGCACTCGCGCACCAAGGCCGCCGGCCTCGCAGGAGGCGTGACGGTGACCGAACCGGGGAAGGAGCTCGGCTGGCAGATGGCGGCCGCGTACTTCTCGGAAAGCAACAATCTTCACGCGAAGACCCGCGGCGAAGGCTTCTGGCTCGGCGCCTCGGCCGCGAACGCGATCGATGCCGACGGCACCTGGTGGCTCGACCTCTCGGGCCGCATCGGTCTCGCCAATGTGAAGACCGAGCGTTATCAGACCGTCATCGGCTCGACGCAGGAGGTGAAGGGCACGCGCTGGAGCGCGACCCTCGGCGCGAAGGTCGGTCCGAGGCTTGAGCTCGCTGACCTGGTCTCGGTGAGGCCGGCTGTGGGGCTCATCGGCACGGTGCTCCGCACGCCCTCGAAGACCGAGGACAAGGTGGGCGGCCTCGCGATCGAGGATTCCTGGTACCGGTCGCTCCGTGCGCAGGCGGGCGTTGCCCTTGAGACCGCGCCGATCGCCTCGGCCGTCACGGGCTTCTCGTGGAAGTGGACCGCGAACGCCGGCTACGAGCGCGAGCTCATGAAAGACGCGGGCGAGTTCAAGGCGGGGTTGGCCGGCATGAACGGCACCTTCGGCCAGAGGGTCGACTGGAATGACAGGAACCGGTGGCTCATCGGCGGCGGGCTCGAGCTTGCGAACGAGAAGGGCTTCACCGCGGCCGTCCGGCTCGAGGGCGAGCTCACCCACGGCGACGGCGCCGCGGTCACGGGCGGCGCGGAGCTGCGCTGGCAGTTCTGACGCGGGTTCCCCCGGGCGTTTACAAGGAAAGTTCCCCGGCCTCCCGGCCGGGGACACCTTAAAAGCGGGGCGGCTGATGTTCCGATGACGCGCCTCCGCGGGATCCCGCCCGGACCGCCCCCCCGAGCGCGCGGAAATAAAATAGCCTGCAGTCCCTCAAGTCCCTCATCTCCCTCCGCTGATGTCCGCCTGTCCCCCCGCCGGCGGTGTTTTCCGCCGCTTCCGCACCTCCGTCCGTCTGAACGCAAAGACGCTCACGGCGTGGATCGTCGTCGTCCTCTCGACGCTTGTCTTCTACGACACGCTTCTCTTTTTCAGGATCATCTTCGACGTCTGGGAGAACCGCGAGGACACGGCGCGCGTGTCGGCCGACATGGTGCGGCTCGACGTCTCGGCGGGCCTCAACTTCGGCAAGCGCCTCGAGCACTTCCAGGGGCTCGAGAAGATCGTGAGCGAGGCGATCGAGCGCTCGGGCTACCCGATCGCGATTCTCGCGCCGGGCGGCAGGACCATCCTCGGCCACGAGGGGATCCCGGAGAATCCCTTCGACGAGGGCGAGGAGACCGAGCGCTATCCCGGCGAGATCTTGCACCAGGACGACTATGGCGAGACGTACTTCCGGGAGATCAATTTTCGCGACGGCAGGCTCGCTGGCTGGATCGTCGTGCGCATCGACAGCGCCGAGGGCGACCGGGAGATCATCGCGGACTTCGTGAAGGGCGTGATCGTGCAGCTCTTCTCGCTCGTCCTCGGGGCTCTCGTGCTTGCGCTCGTCCTCATGTGCTTCGAGCGGGAGAGCCGGCTGAGGGAACTCGGCTCGATCTCGGCCAGGTCGCGCGCCGTCTGCATCGCACTCTTCGTCACGGTGATGGTCATCAACGCCGCGGCCTCGGTGGGAATCGCCGCCCAGGGCTACCGGGAGCACTCCGGGCACGGCGCGCGCATCCTCGGACAGACCCTCTCGGACACGGCCGCCGTGGTGGCCACGGCCGGCTTCTCGCTTGACCGCGCGGACGGGGTGGAGAGGTTCCTCGGGCATTTCGCGGGCGTCGGCGGCTCGTCGGCGGCGCTCGAGATCTTCATGCCCGACGGGACGAGGCTCGCGGGCAGCGTTCCCGCGGACGAGCCGAGGATCGGGCGCCCGATCGACTTCCCGCTCGCCACGCCGCTCGAGGACCTCTACGAGGAGGTGAAGGGCGCGCTGGTGCTGCGCGTGACGCTTCTCGAAGCGCCGTTCCTCAGCTACCTGCGCCACATCGCGCTCGACTTCGCGACGGTGACGATTCTCGGGTTCGTCTTCCTCATTGAGCTCTTCCACTTCCTCTCGCGGCTCTCGGTCTGGCGCGCCGAGGGCGGCCGCGAGCAGGGTTTCACGCTCAACACCGTCATGATGCTGCGGACGCTCTGCTTCGCGGGCGTCGGCGCCTCGCAGCTCTCGATCGCCTTCATCCCGACCCTGATGCAGAGGCTCCTTCCCGACGACACGCCCTCGAAGGGATTCTTCCTCTCGATGGCGGTCTCGGCCACCATGGCGGGCGGGGCGCTCGGCGTCCTCGTCGCGGGCGGACTGCTGAAGCGCCTCGGCGCCCGCTCGGTCATGACCGCGGGCTTCCTCTGCGCGGCGGCGGGCGCCGCGAGCGCGGCGGTCTTCCTCAATCCCGTAGGGGTGACGATCTCGCGCGCGGTGTCGGGCTTCGGCTGGGGGTTGTGTCTTCTGACGCTCAAGACGTGCGCGGCGAAGCGCACGAGGATCCTCGACGTCGAGGGCGGCGTCGTCGCGGGCACGCTCTGCGGCGGTGCGTTCGGCTCGCTCATTGCACAGCGCTTCGGCTTCGAGGCCGCCTTCATTCTCGAGACCGTGCTGATGCTCGGGCTCGCCGTCGTCCCGACGCTTCTCTTCACCGGGCGCGAGAGGTTCCTCGAGGAGGCCGGGCGCTTCCCGGCGCTCGGCTTCACGCGCGTGATGAAGAGCCTCGCCGATTTCCGCGTCGCCGTTCACGCGTTCCTCGTGGTCCTCCCCTACCAGGGCGTCTGCTACGGCTACTACAGCTTCATCGTGCCGCTCGTGGTGAAGGCCTCGGGCGGCGAATTGGGCGACACCGGCCGACTGATCCTCATGCGCTCGCTCGTGATCATCTTCGTCGGCGGCTCGCTCCTCAGACTCATCCCGGGCCGCATCCTCCCGGTGGTGACGGGCGCGCTGCTCATCCTGCTCGGCACCCTGATGCCGACGCTGATGCCCTCCGCCGCCGGGTATTCGCTCAGCGTGATCCTGATCGGCGTCGCGTCGTGCGCCTCGGGCGTCGTCGGCATCCTGCTCGGCTTCGGGGTGCAGAACACCCTCGGCATGGGCACCACGATGAGCCTCTTCGAGCTTGAGTGCCGTGCGGGCCGCGTGGTGGGACCGCTCGCGATGGGCGCGCTCCTCGCGTTCCTGCCCGCCACGACGGTGGCCGCGGTCGCGGGGTGCTACTACCTCGCGAGCGTCCTCGTCTTCATCGCGATCATGTATCCGCACCTCACGGAGAGGAAGGCGTGATGTCTTCCGGAGCCGTTGCCGCGCGGCGGCTGTAAACGGGGGGAAACTTCAGATTTTTTTGCTCCGCGTCGCCGTCTGCCGCGGAACAGGGCATAATTCGAGGAAGGCCGGGCGAAATTGTCCCTCAAGCAGGGGGTGAACGTCCGTGGCCCGGATTTCAATCAACTCAGCTTTAAAGAAGAGAACTCCAATGGCTCAGTTCATCCAGCAGCTCAACATCTGCCTCAAGGGCGGTCAGACGATCACGATCCCGTTCGCCACGCCCAAGGCCGAGGTGCTCAATCCCCAGATCGAGGCGTTCCTCAAGGCTCTCGGCGACAAGTCCAAGGCCGACGGCAACTTCCTCTTCCAGGGCCAGCGCGTCGTCCTCGTGCGTCTTGCCGATGTCTCGTCGGCTGACATCGTGAGCCTCGTCCGCAAGGAAGCCGAGGAAGAGGAGAAGAAGGCCGAGGCCTGATCTTCCGCCTTCCCGGGACGGCTCCGCTGAGGCGTCCAGAGAGCTCTAGAAGGCCGCTCATTCTATCGACGGAGGGCGGCCTTTTTGATGCCCGGGGTCTGCGCGGCGCCTGATTCGGAGACAGCTGAAAACGCTGTACACTCAATGGGTTGACGCTGACGGCCGGCCGGGGGAACCCGATGCGGCTGCGTGCGGCGTCATGCCTCTGGTTCCTTTTTCCTCCGCCCTCCCGCTGTGCAGCTCGTGAAGGAAGGCGTCCGCGTCATCGGCGTGATCGTCGGCCGCGCAAGCAACTACACCCGCATCAACGCCAAGAAGGGCGTGATCATCGCCACGGGCTGCTACACCTCGAACGAGGAGATGCGCAAGTGCTAGTCGCTGTATTCGCTGCGCGTCGATGGCCAGATCTACTACCCGACGAAGAGCAACACCGGCGACGGCCACATCATGGCCTTCAACGTCGGCGGCGTGATGCAGTGCAACGACAACCACTCCGCGACCGTGCACCTCGAGGCCGGCGCCGCGAGCTACGGCTTCCTGCACGTCAACATGAACGGCGAGCGCTTCATGAACGAGGACCTAAACCACCCCTCACTGAGGGGGTTTCTGAAGTCAGCGAGCTTCTCTCCTCGTGGCACACATCGCTGGTGCCGTCCCGACAAGTCGTCACATCGCCTTTCAGAAAACGATTTCGCATGCACTCCTCTACGGACTTGGGCACGAGGCCTTTCCGGAGGAATCTCCGGAGCTCGCGATCCGAAGCCCGCATTTGAGGAGTTGGATTTTCAACTACGACCCCGCATGACAGCCAACTCGGTTTCGCGGCTTGAACCACTCCTGCGAGCAGTTCGAGATCGTAGCGTTTCGCCCCGGGATCGGCGCACATAATATTGAGCGCCGCCGCGGCATCGCGATCCATGTAGAGGTCAGAAGACCCTCCCATCGGCACGCGCCGCTCCCAGAGTTCATGCTTCACATAAACATCGCCGATGACACTGTGCTGAGACGGTTTGAACTCCTTCGGATCGATCATCTGAACCTCACAGCCGGCTCTCTCTGCCTTGCTTTTGAACTTCGTGATGAACTCCGAGGGCGCGCCGTTCAGGACAGACTTGCCGTAGCGTACCTTTTGCATAGCTTTCCAGTTGTTCTCCTCAATGCGGATCGTGCCCGCGATCTGAAGAAGAAAGTTATGGATGCGGCCATGCTCGCATTTCCTGGTTGCGGTCTTCCGGCGAAACAGGTCCGTAAGCTCCTGCTGAAGACGCTCATACGCCTTCGAGCGCTTCCAGACATGGGCGCCCTTTTTGACCGCACCTTTTTCATCGTAGTTGTCCGGGTTGTTGATCCGCAGCGAATGAGCCATCTTCTGCTGAAGCCTGCGGATCTCGTCCTCCGTCTTGTCAGCCTCCGGGGCGGTGAGCACCTTGAAGGTCTCCCCCGTGCTCGTCATGATCGTCATGTTCCCCATGCTCGGATCAACGCCGGCCATCAGATCTCGCGGAGCAGGAATGATCTTCAGGGGCGGGAGCCCGTCCAGGACGAGCTGCACGAACCCTTTCCGCGGATGCGCTTCCTGATGATGCGGCAGAAACGCACCTTCCGGGGCATGGACGGGTTCAGTGGATCGACGAGGGCTTTCTGGGCATAGAGATCCTTCTTGGAGATCTCCGCCTTGAAGATGTGTTTCCCGTAGCGGACGGCCTTGAGTTCCGGGTCCCACATGATTGCCGACTTGTTCGTCTTCCCTCTCAGGGAATGAAGCCCGCGGCGGCCGCTCTTGAAGCGCGGCCGACCGCCGTCCTTGTAGCACCAGTTCGAATAGGCCACATAGAGATCGTCGGCGACACACTGCCGGATGTCGCTGTAGAGCTCATCCTTGCGTTTGCTGTCATCGGCGTGCTTCAACAGGATCTGCTCGAAGTCGTTGCGCCCCGAGAGTCGGTACGCCTTGCGGACTGCCTTGAAGGCCGCTTTCCTTTCGGGGCCCTCCGGCTTGAGATAGGCGTTGTGCCACTCCGGTGACCGCACCATCTTGTTGTGCTGATGGAACACGGTGCCGAGCGTCGCGTTCCTCAGCATGAGGGCGTACGCGAAGTCCCGCTCAAGACGGCGGTTTCCCTCGCTGTCAACGACAAGCGGGAGCTCAAGCGTAAAGCAGGGGCTGTTGGAAGATGCGGGCATGATGTATGGGTTCCGTCGCGTCTGAACTCCTTACGGGTTGAGAATTCTCCCCGGCCGGAGTCAGAAGATTTCAAAGTCAGTGATTCGATGGAATGCAGGCTACGGACGATTCTTTGGCATGTCAAGTGGTGATCTCAGGATATTTAGTTGAGGATCATTCTGTGCAGAGTATCAAATTCGCCAACTCATTGTTATCCTGTAAATATTAGCGATCTTAGGATCATTTTCGAAGATGTCTGCAAAAGATCATTTTTGCGCAGTGCGCACTGAACTTGACTGTCCGCCACCCGCATCAGGGTCATGACTGACTGATCTGTCGCGTGTCATGAGGTCATGGACTGTGGAGAGAATCTGTGACTTCGAACACCGTGCTCGCCTCAACCGCGATGTCTGTCGATCATGAATGCGCTTTGCTGTGACGGCTCGTCGGCGCGCGGGTCCTTGGCGAGACCTGCCGTGAGCATCTGGGATTGAGTGCATCGGTCCCTCGCTCCGAAGGCAGCATGTTCTGTCACTACTGGTGCGATGCCATGGCATTACGGGAGCCTCAGACACAGCTTCTCTAGGCCGAGGCCCTCGAGTCCCTCTGAGAACGGGGTGAGGAACCGGTCTGCAGGCGCTTCCGGCGAACAAGCTGGTTTCCAGCGCTTCCTAGTCAACGATAAGCGCTAAAGCAGGGACTGTCGGAAGAGGTGAGCAGGCAGGGTGAAGCGGGGCGCGCCGTTGCGCAAGTACCTGATTCCGCTTTCCACCTAGCTCGACGTCACCGAGGGGCAGCTCACCGGGGCGGAGCCCTTCCTCACGCCGAAGGAGCGGGAGACGGCGCCGCAGCGGCTCGAGACTTGCCCGGGAAGGATGATCCTCGAGACGCCGAAGAGAACCGCCCCGAACGGTTTCGCCGCGGAGGAGATCGTCAGCGTGGCGGAGTTCTCGAGGGCGTTCCTCTGCTACGTCTCCGGCCGAGCGGACGTCGACGTGAGCGAGATCGTCATCGTGAACGCCCGGGATGACAACATGGAGCCCACGGTTTCCCGCGACGGCTTCTGCCTCGCGGACACGCGCAGGAAGGACTTTTCGGAGGGCGGCCTCTTTGTCGTCCGCTCGGGGAGAGGTCTCGAGATCCGGAGCGTGCGGGCGGAGGCCGACGGCTCGGCCGCGGTCCTCTGAGACAACACGAGGTTCGGTGAATGCAATGTTCCGAAGGATCGGCTCTCGCCGGACCTCATCCTCGGCCGAGTGGTCTGGGTCTTCAACGGCAGGCGGTTCTGACTGCTCCCGCTTCACGGGGCTCTGAAGCGACTTCCGGTCAGTTCACAGGGGAGGGGAAAAGCGAAGAGTAGCACTCGGTGTGCGCGCGGGCGGAGCCCTTCGGCCGCGGGTTTCGTGAAACTTCGGAACCGCAGAAAAAGCAAACGCCCGCAAGCTCTACATGCGGGCGTTCTGCTCTTCTTAGCACTCGGCGGATCAAGTATCAACGCCGGGCGATGAGGTGTTTCCACTTAGTGGTTTTCCCCATGGCTTGTATTTTAGCAAAGTCCGGCGAAATTGCAAGTGTTTACGGGAAAAGATGTGAAGTTGACGTGCAAAGACGGGAGAAGCCGCGTGTTGCAGGATTCCGGCGTCTCCGCGGAGGAGGCCCGGATGAGGCCGGCCGCCGCCCTCCCAGGGAGGTCACGTCAGGAGCAGTCGCATGTATGACGTGTCACGATCTTTGAATTTTACATAATCAAGAATGGTGCTTCGGAAGGTATTTGATTTTCAGATGGTGTCCATCTGAAATCAGTATTTTTCCTAATTATTCCGAACTACTACCATGTCGTCCATGTGGAGGAGGTGCCCGTGATGGGCAGGACCGCTTCTCCGCGCCACCGAAGAAGACAACTTTTCAAAAAAGAGAGAGTGACATGAGCAACATTTCCCGTCGTTCCTTCTTTGAAGGCACCGCCGCCGGCGCGGCGCTTCTCACCGGCGTCTCCGCCGTCCAGGCGCAGCCCCAGAAGGCCGCCGAGCCCAAGTGGGACATGGAGACCGAGGTCCTTGTCGTGGGCGGCGGCTACGGCGGCCTCCCGGCGGCCGTCAAGGCGGCGCGCCTCGGCAAGAAGGCGATCGTCATCGACAAGCGTTTCTGGCTCGGCGGCGACGGCCTGATGTCGATGGGCATCTTCTATTCGTACAAGAACCGCTTCCACGAGGCCGCCGGCATCAAGGAGGAGCTCACGCTCGACCAGTATTTCGCCCGCATCACCTCGGGCGAGGCCGACGAGCCGATGAGCAAGGTCCGCGACAACCAGAAGCTGTCGGTGATCTACGACGGCATCTTCAAGCATGACCCGAAGGTGCTCTATGCGGCGAGCAAGGTGCTCCCCGAGACGATCGACCTGCTCGACGGCTACGGCGTCAAGTTCAAGCCCTTCAACTCCGCGAACTACTTCCAGTTCCCGACGCTCCCGGGCTCGATGAGCATCTTCGTGAAGGGCATGGTTGACGAGCTCGCCGCGAAGAACGTCCCGATCATCAAGGGCCTGCGCGCCACCGAGATCATCATGGACGGCGAGCGCGTCGCCGGCATCCGCGCCGAGTACGTGAGCGGCGCGAAGAAGGGCACCGAGGTGCGCATCAAGGCCCGCTCGGTCATCATCGGCACGGGCGGCTTCGTGAACAACAAGGAGATGATGGTTCACTACAAGCGCTACTGGTCGACGGTGGACATCGGCTTTGACGGCCTCGGCTCGGGCATGGCGATGGACCACACGGGCGACGGCATCCTGATGGGCCGCGACATCGGCGCGGCGCTCGAGGACATGGAGTCGATGCCGAAGTTCTACAACGGCACCTACGATAAGAGCCCGAGCATCTCCTGGATCATGTTCGACGTCGACACGGCGTACTTCATCGCCCCGAACGGCCGCCGCATGCTCAACGAGTTCGAGTCCCGCTACACCGGGTGCCTGCTCGCCCTCATGCAGAAGGGCATCAAGGAGGGCGGCCGCATCCTCTTCGACGAGGCGACCTTCCGCAGCAACAACCGCGACCGCTGGAGTCTCGACAAGGTGATGGCCGCAGGGAACATCTTCAAGGCCGACACGCCCGAGGAGCTCGCGCGCCTCGCCGGCCTCGACCCGCAGGCCCTGAAGGAGACGATCGAGCGCATCAACGAGGACGCCCGCAACGGCCGCGACACCGAGTTCGGCCGCAAGGACCCGCTCTTCCGCGAGCTCAAGGCCCCGTACTACATCACGAAGCCCAACTATCCGTTCTGCTACAAGACCGAGGGCGGCCTTGAGGTGAACCCGGACTTCCAGGTGCTCCGCGCGAAGGACCTGAAGCCCATCCCCGGCCTCTTCGCCGTGGGCGCCGCCTGCGGCTCGATCTCGGCCCACATGTGCGACGCCGTCGCGGCCGGCCTGATCGCCGGCGAGAAGGCCTGACCGAAGGAGAATCAGGCGTCTCCGCCCGGTCCGTGCCGCCGTCGGTGGGAAGCGGCGGCGCGGCCGGGACCTGATTCCTGAAACAAAAGAGCCTTCGCTCCCGGTCAGTGCATCAGATCCTTTGTGCGCAGGCCGGGAGATCCATTTGACGGAGAATCCCGACGACATCGTCTCGTGCGGGGTTCTCCGTTTTTTCGCTCCAGACGAGCGAGAGCGTCCAGCACGGGGCGCTCCCCTCAACGGTCTTCGCGACCACGCTCTTCGGGAGGTGACTGCGGAAGGTCTCCGGGAGGAGCCCGATCCCCTGGCCGCAGGCGACGTTCGCGATCTGCTCGTAGGGAGAGCCCGCGCACTGGATCACCGCGGGCGCGAGGCCGTGCGCGCGGCACTCGCCGATCAGCGCGTCGAAGTACTGCGGCGTGCGGTCGCGGTGAATGAAGACGAACTGCTCGCCCTCAAGGTCCTCCCAGGCGACCGGGTCCTCGCCGGCGAGCGGGTGCCCGAGGGGGACGATGAGGACGGGGCGCTCGGTGACGAGCGTGAAGCGGCCGACCGCAGGGTCGGAAGTGCGGTCGCAGAAGCCGATCGCGAGGTCGATCTCCTGCTCGAGAAGCATCGGCTCCATCTCGGCCGAGGAGATCTCCTTGATGACGAGCGAGATGTCGGGCCTCAGCTCGAGGAGCCGGCGCCGGATCCACGGGCACCAGTGCAGCATCGCATCGTGTATCGCGCCCACGGAGAGGATCGTGCGGTTCTCCTCGGCGAGCACGCAGGCCTCCTTGCCGAGGAGCTCGGCGTGGGCGATGAGGTCCTTCACCTTTGGCAGCAGCGCCTGCCCGCGAGGGGAGAGCTTCATGCCGCGCGGGAGCCGCTCGAAGAGCGCGTAGCCGAGCTGGTCCTCGAGGTCGCGGATCTGCGTGGTGAGCACGGGCTGGAAGATGTGCATCCGTTCGGCCGCCCGGCTGATGCTCCCGGTCTCAGCGACCGCGGCGAAGAGAAAGAACTGACGGATGATGCGGTGGTTCATGCGGAGCATGGGGAGACTCCCTGGGATCAGACGCCGCTGCGGACGGAACAAAAAGAGCCGGAAGGTCTCACAAGGCAAAGAGACGCTTCCGGCCGGAGAAGAAGAGAGGGTGACCACCCGGAGGCGGTCGGAATTACGCGGTCAGTCCGCTATCAGGGCACCTTGAAGTCGAAGGTGTGGCACTGGTTGCAGAAGTTCTCGCCCTCGGCGTGCCCGAAGTGGCAGTTGATGCAGTCGAGCTGGTCCTGGTAGTGGGGCGAGGTGTGCGGGTTGTGGCCCTTGACGTCCTTCGTCTTCTCGACGAGGGGCTTGAGGCTGTGGCACTTCGTGCAGTCGTCGAGCGTCGGGTCGACGGGGTTCTTGAGGTCCGGTCCGTGGCAGCTCTGGCAGGCGACGCCCGCCTTGACGTGACGGTCGGCGAGGAACCCGTCGGCGGCGACGGCGGGAAGAGAGAGCGCGAGGAGAAGGGAGAGAAGAAGCGGGCGGAGGGGCTTCATGGCTGTGGGGGTCCGTGTGTTCTTGTCATGAGATCCGGGGCACTGCGGTTCCTGACTGATCCCTGAGGCGGGAAGGCGAAGATGAGGATCGCCTTCCCGAGGGGGAAACCGCAGCGCCCCGGCGGGAGAGACGCTGCTTCGGATGATTCAGGTAATGAATCAGGCCTTTTCCTGCGCGGCGGCCTTGCCGGCGAGACGGCCGGTGACGAGCGCGTCGAGCGTGCCGTTGTCACCCATGCGGACCGCGCCGTGCGTGCCGTAGCAGGCCTCGCCCGCGGCGTAGAGGTGCGGGATCGGCTCGTCGGTCTCGACGTCGAGCACCTTGCCGTCGAGCGTGACGTGCAGGCCGCCCATGCAGTGGTGCACCTTCGGGCTCATCTCGGCGGCGTACCAGGGGCCCTCGGTCATCGGCTTCACGGTGTCCGTGAAGATGCGGTTGAACTGGGCGTCCTTGCCGGCCTTGACGTAGCCGTTGAACTCGTCGATCTGCTGCTGGAGCGCCTTCGGATCGATCTTCCAGTCGGCGGCGAGCTCGGCGAGGGTGGCGTACTTCTTCACGAGGCCCGGCTCGGTGACGGACTTCTTGTAGTCGGGACGGCGCTCGTCGAAGACCTTCCAGCTCGCTTCGTTGGCGACCGCGATGCAGCGGCGGCCCTTGCCCTGCTCGACGAGGATGGCGTCGGAGCGGACCTTGCGGTTCTCAAGCTCGTTGACGAAGCGGCGGCCGTCGGTGTTGACCCAGAGGCCGGCCTCGCCGCCCACGTACTGCGAGTAGTTCCAGCAGATGCCCATGCCCTTCTCCATCGGGTTGTTCCAGGGCGTGCACTGGATCCAGTCGGCCTGGACGATGTGGCCGCCGATGCGGGAGGCCTCGCGCCAGAGCTCGCTCGTCGCGCCCGGCTGGTTCGTGGTCTGGAACTTCGCCGTGAGCTTCGGGTCAAGGGTGGAGCGGTACTTGACGTCGGCGCCGAAGCCGCCGTGGCAGAGGATCACGGCCTTGCGGGCGCGGATCGTCTTCACCGTGCCGGAGTCGGCCTTCGGGAAGCGGTAGCGGGTGCGGACCTGCAGGCCCTCGACGACGCCCGTCTCGGGGTTGCGCAGGATGTGCTCGACGTAGACGCGGGTGCGGGGCTTGACGCCGTAGTGCTTCTCGAGGTACTCGGCCTCCTTCAGAACGTAGCCCGAGCCCGAGCCGTTCTTCGCGGAGACGCAGCGCGGCTTGCTGTGGCCGCCCGTGAAGCCGATGCCGTCGGCGAACTCGACGCCGATCGTGTTGACGAGCCACTCGTAGTTGGTGAGGGACGAATGGGCGACCAGGTGGGCGCGCTCGGGCTCGTTCATGTAGGCGCCGTTACGCATGATGTCGTCCTCGAGAAGGTCCTCGCTGTCACCCTCGATCTTCCCCTTGATCTGGTGCGGGCCGCCGACGACGCAGATGTCGCCGCCGTTGATGATCGAGTTGCCGCCGATCGTCGGCATCTTCTCGAGCACCATGACCGAGGCGCCGGCGGCCGCGGCCTCGATGGCGGCCGCGAGACCCGCGAAGCCCGAGCCGACGACGATCACGTCCGTCTCCTCGTCCCACTTCGCGGGCATCTGGATGACTTCCTTCGCGGCGGCGAAGGACGGGGCGCCGGCGGCGGCGCCCGCGGCGGCCATGGCGAAGGCGTTCCTCAGGAACCCGCGGCGGCTGTTGTTGATATCGGTCATGGTGGTTTTCTCCTTGGAGATGGCAGTTTTTTTCCTGGCGCCGCGGACCGTCCCGGGGATGTCTGAAAAGCCGGCTGCGGTCCGAAGCGCCTCGTCTGACTTCGGATCAGGGCGCGGCGGAAAGCCGCTCTCCTGATGACGGAAATTCTTTCCCCGAGGTGTGATTAATCAACCGCCGGGTTCGTCAAGAAACCCGTTCTTTGCACGCGTTCACATTCCTTCCGGGGCGTTCCGCGGCCGGCCGGCGGGGCAGAATTCAGTCTCAGAAAACCTTTCCTTCCCGTGATATCCATGCAGAGAAACGCCGGGCGCGGCAGAGCCGCGCTTCTTGCCATCCTTCTCGCGGCCGCCGCCCTCGCGCAGGCGGGCGCCGCGGAGCCCGACGCGGCCCCCATCCGCATCGCGGTGGCCGTGCAGTCGCCGCCCTGGTCCGGCGGGGCGTTCCTGCGCGAGAGCCTCAGGCGCCTCGAGGGCACCGAGCTCGCCGGCCGCATGGAGATCCGCTGGGGGAGCGTCGCCGAGGTGCTCGACGCCATGAGAACGGGCGGCGCGGAGTTCTTCGTCTGCGACGCCTCGGCCTACGGGAGCTTTCACGCCGAGGGCGTGAGGATCCTCGCCACGGCCGTCTCCGCGCGGCAGCCCGACCCGGACCACGGGCTCGCGGCGGCGGTGGTGGTGAGACGGGACTCGGCCGTCCTTGACCTCAGGGATCTCGCCGGGGCTCCCTTCGCAGCGGCCGGGCGCGACGAGCTCGCCGGCATGCTCGCGCTCCGGGGCGAGCTCGCGCGGGCGGGCCTCGAGCCCGACGAGTTCCTGCGGTCCGTGAAGTACTACGGCGCGACGGGCGGCCGCCGGGCGCTCGAGGCGGTCGTGAGGGGTGAGGCCCGGGCCGCGGTCGTGCGCTCGGGACTGATCGAGGACATCGCCGAGGCCGCGGGCGTCGATCTCACCGGGGAGCTCCGGGTGATCCCCGCGCCGGCCGGCGCCGCGTACACGCTCCATGACCTCCATTCGACCGCCGCCTACCCGAACATGATCTTCGGCTCGACCGCCTCGGCGCCGCGCGAACTCATCCGCTCCGTGCAGGTGTCGCTCCTCGGCATGCCCGAGAACCCCTGGGGCGAGCACTGGTCGGTGGGCCCGAGCCTCGGCGAGGTGGACGCGCTCTTCGAAACCCTTTCCGAGGGTCCCTACGCCTGGCGCCGCAGCTGGACCGTCGAGCGCATCTGGCGCGAGTACCGAACGGGCGTCGTGGTGGCGGGGCTCCTGATTGTCTTTCTGCTGCTCCACGGGTGGCTCGCCGAACGGCTCGTGCGCCGCCGCACGCGGGAGCTCTCCGAGTCGCTCGCCACCGAGAAGCGGCAGAGCGAGGAGCTCCAGAGGCTGGGCCTGCAGATCTCGGCCCTCGAGCGAAGCGGCATCGCCGGGCAGATGTCGAGCCTCATCGCGCATGACCTCAAGCACCCGCTCGCGGCGATCCTCAACCTCGTGCGCACGCTCTCGACCCGCATCGAGCGCGGCATCGCCGAGGACCGGATGCCGCTCGAGGAGGGCGTCGCGATCCAGGACGACCTCGAGCGCATCGGCGAGTCGGCCGCGAAGGCCGCGGCCGCGATCGACCACGTGCGCGCCCGCGCCCGCGGAAACGGCGGCGCCGTCGAGCGCCTCGACCTCGCGGCCGTCGTGCGCGGGGTGCTGCGGGACTTCACGGCATTGAGAAGCGAGAAGACACCCGTCGAGGTGACGGGCGCGGAGTCTCTTCCCGTCGACGGCCGCCGGATCGAGATCGAGCTCCTGGTGCTGAACCTCTTGAAAAACGCCGTGCAGGCCGCGCACGCGAAGGGCGCGCCCCCGCCGCGGATCCGCGTCAGGCTCTTCACGGACGGGGGCGGCGGCGCCTTCACGATCGAGAACAGCGCCGCGGGGCTCACCGACGAGGCGCTCGAGAGGATCCGGGCCTTTGCCGCGCCCACGTCGCGCGCCGACGGCCTCGGCCTCGGGCTCGGCCTCATCCGCACGCTCGCCGAGGCGCACCGCGCGCGGATCCGCATGGAGCGCTCGGCGCTCGGCGGACTTTCGGTGACCGTGACCTTCCCGCCCGTGACCGACAGCAGTTCAGAAGCAAATCAGACCATTGGAGAAGCAAAATGACCGAGGCACCGCTCGTGAGAATCGTGGACGACGAGATCAGCACGCGCACGACGCTCGAGGAGATGCTCGCCGCCGAGGGCTGGAGGACGGCCTCCTACCCTGGGGCGGAAGAGTTCCTCGCCGCCGACGCGCCGTCGGTGCCGGGCTGCATCATCCTTGACGTGCGCATGGGCGGCATGAGCGGGCTCGAGCTGCAGGCCGAGCTCAACCGCCGCGGCTCCGAGCTTCCGATCATCTTCTACTCGGCGCACGGCGACATCGAGATGGCCGTCGACACGATGAAGAGCGGCGCGAAGGACTTTCTCCCCAAGACCGTGGGCAGCGAAAAGCTCCTCGCCGCAGTCTCGAAGGCCGTCGCGGAGAGCCTCGCGCAGACGCCGCTCGAGTGCCCGCCCTCGGAGTTCATTGCGCGCTGGGAGTCGCTCTCGGACCGCGAGCGCGAGACCGCGGAGCTCATCGCCGAGGGGTGCCTCAACCGCGACATCTCGCGGAAGATGCAGATCGCGCTGCGCACGATCTACGTCTACCGCGTCAACATCTACCGCAAGCTCCACGTGAAGACGGGCGCCGACATCGCGCTCTTCGTCGGGCGCGTGCGCGGCATCCTCGAGGGAGAGGCCTGGCAGGCCGGAAATGAGGGAGGCGCACGATGACGAAGCGCTTTCTCTCCGGGCGGCCCCTGCCGCGGCGCACGCTCCTCGGCGCGGCCGCGGCCCTCACGGTGTTCCCGGCGTCCGGGCTCGCCGCCTCCCTTCCCGAGGAGACGCACGACGTCGTGGTCGTGGGCTCCGGGTTCGCCGGACTCGCCGCGGCGCTCGAGGCGCGGCGCGCTGGCGCCGACGTGCTGATTCTCGAAAAGATGCCCGGGCTCGGCGGCAACTCGGTGCTCTCCGCGGGCGACATGGCCGTGCCGGCGAGTCCCGTGCAGAAGGCCTGCGGCATCGAGGGCGACTCGCCCGAGGTGATGCTCGCCGACCTCGTGCACTTCGGCGGCGCCACCTCGATGAGCCACGCGCGGGCGCTGGTGGCGAACGCGCTCGAGACGTGGGAGCTCACCCGCGAGCGGCTCGGCGTCCCCTGGAACCTCGCGCGCATCCAGGGCGACTGGGGACAGAGCGTCCCGCGGGGCATCACGCTCGTCACGCGCTCGGGACTCACGATCGTCGAGGCGGCCGTCGAGCTGCTCAAGCGCCGGCAGACGGACATCCGCACCGGGCACCGCATGGAGCGGCTGATCCTTGACGAGTCGACGGGCCGCGCCGCGGGCGTCACCGCCACCGACCTCTCCACCGGCCAGCAGACGCGGTTCCTCGCCCGCACGGGCGTGGTGCTCGCCTACGGCGGCTTCAGCGCAGACGTGGCCTTCCGCAGCGCCCTCAATCCGCTCCTCGGGCGCAACGTCGCGACGAGCAACCAGCCGGGCGCGACGAGCGAGGCGTGGCGGGCGCTGATCGACGCCGGGGCGAGCATGCTTGACCTGAAGGAAATCCAGGTGATGGGCTGGAACTCCGCCGACGAGCGGGGGCTCGGGGAAGCGTGGACCGTGATCGAGTACGCGACGGTGCCGCACGGGAACTGGGTGCGGAACCGGACGGGCGAGACGCTCTTGAACGGTGACCGGAGCCCGAGGTTCCGCGCGGACCTGCTCCTGAGGCTCTGCAGCGCGGGCGAGCGCGTGACGGCCGTGGTGTCCGACGAGGGCCTCGCGCGGGCGCATGCCGATGCCCGCTTGATTGACGGGCTCGTCACCCGCGGCATCATCCGCCGGTACCCGACCTGGAGCCGGCTCGCCGAGGGCGAGGGCATCCGCGCGGCCGTGAACGACCCGCCGGGGTCGGGAGGCGCCTGGCACGCGGTGTCGCTCGTGCCCAAGGTGCATCACTGCCAGGGCGGGCTCGAGATCGACGGCCGGGCGCGGGTGCGCGCGGACCGGGGACCCGCGAAGGGCGGGGTGATTCCGGGGCTCTTCGCCGCGGGCGAGTGCACGGGCGGGCTCTTCGGGAAGGCGCGCCTCCCCTCGCACTCGGTGACCGACGCCCTCGTGATGGGGCGGATCGCCGGGCTCGAGGCGGTGAAGGGCTGAAAGAGAGAAGGGCCCGGATTCCTGCGAACCCGGGCCCCTGCGGATGTTCAATGACGACGCTCGCGGATCAGACCTGCGCGTACCCTAAAGCACGGCTGATCGCGGCGGCGCACGAGGTCACGGTGGCGATGAGGTCGGGGAGCGACACGCTTGCCTTGATGCCGGTCGCGGCGACGCAGGACGTGACCGACCCGTCGAAACTGCGGATCGGCGCGGCGGCGGCGATGACGCCGGGCTCGTGCTCCTCGTCGCAGATCGAGTAGCCGCGCGCGCGGCAGGTGCGCAGGTCCTCGAGCACCTCGTCGTGGGTGACGAGGGTCTTAGGGGTGAACTTCTCGAGCGGCGCCTTCCTTTTGAACACTTCCTCGAACTTCTGCGGGCCCCCGTAGGCGAGGATGATCTTGCCCGCCGCGGCGGCATGGAAGGGCATGTAGCCGCCGATCTGGGCGGCGAAGCGCGTCAAGGAACTGCCCGAGTCATAGTTGACGCAGGAGATGCACACCACCTCGCCCGCGTTCTCGCGGCAGAGGTAGACGAGGTTCTGGAGCTCATTTGCGGCGGCCTGCATCGGCTCGCGGGCGATCTTCGCGAGCCGGTCGGAATTGATCATCACCGACGACATCTGCAGCATCGCGAGGCCGAGCTGGTAGAACTTCGTGCGCGTGTCCTGCATCACGAGGCCGTTCTCGATCAGGGACTGCAGAAACCGGTGCGCGGTGCCGAGCGGGAGCCCGAGCTTCGCGCAGATCTCGGAGATCGGCAGGCCTTCGTCGTATTTGCTGAGGAGCTTCAGTATGCTCACCGCTCTGTCAATGGACTGGATGCCCATGGTGCTTGGTCCTCCTCGGGGAAGAGGGAATATCCATGCAGAGGTGTCCGCAGAGGAGCCGTGCAGGGATTTCCGTATGATCGGTCCGTTGATCAGAGAATATCACATAGTGGAAAAGTTTTCCAAAAATAAGAAGACACGAAAAAAACAAAATCAAAGCCGCTGACGCCGACGCCGGCGCTCACACCGGGGCATAGCCCTGGGCGCGGCTGATCGCGGCGGCGCAGTCGGTGACTGCCTGGATGAGCCCCGGGAGCGACACGCCCGCCTTCACGCCGGTGGCGGCGACCGAGGCCGAGACCGTCCCGTCGAAGTTCCGCACGGGCGCGGCTACGGCGATGACGCCGGGCTCGAGTTCCTCGTCGCAGACGGCCCAGCCGCGGGCCCGGGCGGTGCGCAGGTCGTCGAGCACGTCCTCGTAGGCGACCCTGGTGCGGTCGGTGAACTTCTCCAAGGGCGCCTTCGCCGTGAAGACCTGGTCGAACTTGCCGAGGCCCCCGTAGGCGAGGATGATCTTGCCCGCGGCCGCGGCGTGGAAGGGCATGGCGCCGCCGATCTGCGCGGCGAACTGCGTGAGATTGCTCCCCGAGTCGTGCGAGACGCACGCCACGCACACGACGTCGCCCGCATTCTCGCGGCAGAGGTAGACCAAGTTCCCGATCTCGTCGGCGCACTTCTGCATCGGCGCCTTCGCGGCGCGCGAGAGGCTGTCGGAATTGATCATCACGGAGGCGAGCCTCAGCATGCCGAGGCCGAGCCGGTAGAACTTCGTGCGGCGGTCCTGCATCACGAGGCCGTTGCCGACGAGGGTCTGCAGAAACCGGTGCGCGGTGCCGAGCGGGAGGCCGAGCCTCGTGCAGATGCCCGAGACGGGCAGCCCCGCCTTGTGGTCGGAGAGGAGCCGGAGGATGCTCACGGCGCGGTCGACGGACTGGATGGTCAAGATGAACTCCGATAAGTGTGAATGGTATTGGCTGGCTTTCTGCGAAACGGGGTCCTTCAATCGGTGCCCGGGCCTTTCCGACGGGCTGCGGGCGGGGTCGTCTCAGAATACGGAAACAGTTTCCAGAATTGAAAAGGTCGGTGAAAAAGGCGGCGGTTTCGTCCGCCGCCCCTGTGGTTGTTGAAGAAGCGGTCAGCGGCCGGCGTTGCCGAGGACGAGGGCCCTGACGGCCACCTCGGTGCCGTCGATCACGGGGACGCCGAGGATGCGGCGCATTTCCGAGGCGGCGCTCCCCATGCCGGCGCAGCCGAGGACGAGGGCGCCGGCGCCCTCTCGAAGCGCTTCGCGCGCGGCCTTCATCAGGCACTCGAGCGTCTCGGCCTCCGTCATGTGCTCGGTGTAGCCGGTCGGGACGGAGAAGAACCGGCCCTTGAGACCGAGGCGCTTCGCGAAGGCGACCTTGCGGGGAACGGACTTCTCCGAGATCACGAGGATCGCGGCGCGGTCGCAGCTGGCGGCCGCGGCGAGAAGCGACGAGGAGCCGATGCCGAGCGCGGGCTTTCCCGTCACCTCGGCGACGGCGGAGAGCCCCGGATCGCTGTGGCAGGCGACGACGAAGGCGTCGGCCGTGTCCTTCCGGGTCCTGACTTCCTTGAGAAGAAAATAGGCGGCCTCGACCTCCTCGGCGTCCGAGTTGATGAGCGCGGGCGAGCCCGGGACGCAGATGCAGTCGAGCTCGACCGTGTCCGTCCCGATGCCCTCGGCGGCGAGCCCCTCCTCAGGTGACTGACTGCACTGTGTCTTCGTCTGGTCGGATCTCCGCCTCCCGGGGCCGGTGAGTTCGCGGCGACGGCCCGGCCCGGAGCGGGCAGAGGCCGCTCACGCAGCCGCTCCGGGGCGGACCGGGCCGCTTGCCCGTTCTTTCGCCGCCGGCGCACCTGCGGCGTGAAGCTCGGAAACGGCCGCGGCAGGGAACCGCGGAGAAGTGCTTTAGTTTTCTCTCCTTAAAGCCGGAGCCGTCAGAGTGACTCCCGGCGGAAAGGAGCCTATCCCTTTGATCTGACGGAAAAAATATAGAAAGGGAGTTATCAGTTTCAACCGTTCGTTGTAGATTGAAGAGGTTATCCTGTTTCAACCGTTCGTTGTAGATCGGCGGGGTTTTCAGGTCCTAGAATTCAAACATTAATATTAACCTCGAAAATAACCAGAAATGAGTATTGAGAAATGGACCGCCTCAATGCGATGAACATCTTTGTGAAGGTCGCCGACAGCGGCTCCTTCACCGCGGCGGCGAGGCTCTGCACGATGACGCCGCAGAACATCGCCAAGGCGATCTCGGCGCTCGAGAAGGAGATCGGCGCGCGGCTCATCAACCGCAGCACCCGGCGGCAGAGCCTGACCGAGATCGGTCAGATCTATCTCGAGCGCTGCCGCTCGATCCTCTGCGAGGTCGAGGAGAGCGACGCGATCGTCTCGAACTACTCAGGCGCCGTGAAGGGGACGCTGCGCGTGGCGGTGGCGAACTGCGTGGTCTCCACCATTCTCAGCCGGCGGCTCCCCGTGTGGCTGCACGCGAACCCGGAGATCAAGCTGCAGCTCTTCGTCACGAACCGCGTCGTGAACCTGGTCGAGGAGGGCTTTGACACCGTGATCGCCGACGAGCCGCCGAAGTCCTCGGAGCTCATCTGTCACCCGATCTCGCCGATGCCCGTGATCCTCGTCGCCTCGCCCGAGTACCTGAAGGACCACCCGGCGCCCGAGACGCCCGAGGATCTCCATCGGCACAGGCTCCTCACGCGCAAGGACATCATGACGTGGCGCTTCTTCGACGGCGAAGGGCGCGAGACGCAGATCCGCATTCCCGACCAGTATCTCTGCAACACCGGGCAGATGAACTTCGAGATGGCGCTCGGGGGGCTTGGCATCGCGAAGCAGCCGCACTTCCGGGTGCGTCCCTCGCTCGAGCGCGGCGAGCTCGTGCAGCTCCTCCCCGACTGGCGCACGCCCGCCCGGCGTGTCTGCGCGCTCTACGCGAGGCGCAAGCTCATGACATTGAAGCTCAAGAAGTTCATCGAGTTCCTCGACCGGGAGCTCGGGCAGGGTCAGCTCCTCTGACGCCGCCCGGGGGCCACGGAATCCGTCTGCGGACAGCAACTTGGGAGCGTCAGGGCGCCCGGCGAGGGACTGTATACGGAGGCCGGCCGCGTTTGCGTGAATCCCGCGCGCGGTAACGGTCCATAGAATGACGGACGGACGCCTCCGGGCCTCAGGTTCCGGGGCGGCGTCCCGCAGAAGTCTCCCTCACTCCCTCGAAGCAGAAGAATTCCTCATGACCCGCAGACATCCTGCGCGCCGGCTCTCCCTCACCGGCGTCGCGCTCTCCGTTGCACTCGCCTTCTCCTCAGCCGCCGAGGCCTGGGTCGCCGACCAGGTGCTCGACGCGGACGGAAATCTCTATGCATATTTCCGGATCACCGAGCCGGGCGAGACCTACATTGACGAGGACGAAGGCGTGGACGTGTCGGCGAAGGTGCGCACCTGGGCCGGGACGGAACTCGAGGCCGTGAAGAAGGGCGTCCTTTACTGGGCCGACGTGCTCGGGGCCTCGGTCGGCAAGCCGACGATGCGCATCACCTTCCTCGCCGAGCACGACGACAATGCCGCGGCGACGAGCTACGAGACCATGTATGACGAGTCGGGCGTCGCGCTCACGAAGCTCGAGGCCTGCGTGCGCGGGCTCGTCACCTGCACCACGGAGGACGCGGACATCGTCCTCCATCAGCCGAAGTACGCGGACACCTGGACGTGGCTCGGCCTCTCGACCATTCCCGCGAACGGCATGACGGGCGACGGCGTCGGCACCATGATCCACGAGCTCGGACATGCCTACGGCATCGCGACCTACCAGACGACGACGGACGCCGCGGGCAACTCGAGCTTCATGACGGACCGCTGGAACATCTTCGCCGCGCATCTCGTCGACATCTACGGCAAGTCCGCCGCGGCCGGCATGACGATCTCGCCGGTCGGCCGCTCAAATGCGACCAATTCCTCCTACAGCCTCGCCGACGCCTTTCAGGTCATGGCGAACGCGTCGGACTACGCGAACGGGGGCGTGAAGTTCGTCGGCACGAACGTGAGCGAGGTTCTGAAGGGCGACTACCAGGGCGCGCCGGCCTCCGCCGACGAGGTGATGATCTACTACAGCGACTCGACGTTCGTCTCCGCCGACGGCTCTGCGATCATCGCCCGGAACTCGATCCTTTACGGCGTCACCGGCGGGCTGCCCATCAACTCGATCGAGAGCGGGCAGTACGAGTTCAGCCATATCGAGCTCCAGAACTCGCTCATGAGCCACCAGCTCTGGCGAAACTATCAGACGCTGCTCGAGGCCGAGCTCGCGCTCCTTGAGGACATCGGCTATGAATTCGACCGCAAGCGATTCTTCGGCACCTCGGTCTACGAGAGCGGCAACGGCGCGATCACGATCACGCAGGCCTTCACGGGCCGCGAGAACTACGCCTGGACCGGCGCCCCGAGCACCCAGAGCCTCGCGATCGGCGTCCATGTCTACGGGTCGGTCAACAACGTGACGGTCGCCGCCGACCAGCTCGCCGACGGCGCGGAGTCGATCGGTGTCCGCGTCGACGGCATCGGCAACGACATCACCGTCGCGAGCGGCGTCACGATCACGGCGAACGGCGAGAACGGCCGCGGCATCGCCTTCGCCTACGGGCGCAACCACACCCTGACGCTCGAGCAGGGCTCGGTCGTCACGGCCGCGGGCCCGGGCGGCAGGGCCCTCTCCTTTGACTTCGGATCGAACGAAATCGGCGACTACTACGGGTACCGCGGCTCCTTCGGGAGCGCGTCACTCGACGACAACGGCGTCTGGGACAACTACACGATCAAGGACGCGCTCAACGGCGCGCTGATGGAGTCGGTGCGGATCGCCGGCACCGTTAGCGCCCCCTCGGGCACCGCGATTTACATCGCTTCCAATGCGCTCGTCTCCGGGATCACGATCGCGACCGGCGCCTCGATCGAGGGCGACATCGTCTCCGAGTGGAACGCCCGCTCGACCGTCGCGACGGACGAGAGCGGAACCGAGACCCTGCGGGCCGCGAATTCGCTCTACTCCGGCATTTACACCCAGGCGCCGGCCGGGACCGATCTCACGACGAACCTGATCTTCGGCGACTCGGACGACTTCGATTTCACGTACGCCGGAAACATCACGGGCGCCGACGGCATCCGGGTGACGTTCGGCGCGGGCACGACGACCTATTCCGGAACGGCCTCGGTGCTCGGCGTCGTGCTCGAGGAGGGCGCGACGGTGAAGGGCGCGGGCACCTACATCCTCACCGCGGCCGCCGAGAATGAGAGCGACGCGCAGGCCCGTGTCAGCGACGAGAAGTTCCGCCAGGGGATGTTCGTCAATTACGGGACCCTCTGGTCGAGCGGCGCGACGGGGAACGTGACGATTCAGGGCGATTACGTGCAGGCCGCGGGTTCGGCGCTTGTCGTGGGTCTGCGGAGCACCGGCACGATCAACCCGCTCAGGGTCACGGGCGACGCCATGACCTCGAACGACGCGGACACCGAGACGGAATCGGAATCGAGCTCCGAAGCCTCTGCGGCGACGCTCCTCACCGCCGCCTC
>NZ_JAUNSF010000158.1 GCF_030539355.1 Sutterella sp. | reverse complement strand
CTCGGTGAGGAAGCCGCCCGAGCCGTACTTCTTCGTCGGGTCGCTGCGGGTGCGGCCGTCGCCGCCGCAGAGCTTCGGGCTCACGAAGACCTCGTCCTCGTACTTCTTGAGCTGCCACGGGGTGCTCATCCACCAGCCGGGCGTCTGGATGATGACGACGTCGGCGCGGAGCATCTTCTCGACCTCGTCCTCGATCACCCAGCCGTCATCGAGGCGCGTGACCTCGACGGCGTGGCCGAGTCCCTCGAGCGTCTTCTTCGCGAGCTCGACCATCGCCGCGGAGAGCGTGCCGCCCTGGCCGAAGTTCCTGCAGCCGGCGTTGAGAATCAGAAAGTTCATCGTTGATTTCCTTTGGAAAATTTATCCGCCCGTCATTACCGGAAGCCTTCGGCGCCCGGGCCGGATTCGTGCGGGAAAGATAGCAGAAACCGTTTGACTCAGGACTTTTTGCGCTCGGGGAGCTGGGCGAGCACGACGGCCGCCGCCATCAGCACGCAGCCGATGATCTCGCGCGTCGAGAGGATCTCGTCGAGAAGCACCCAGCCGGCGAGCACGGAGACCACGCTCTCGAGCGAGAGGATGAGACTCGCCGCGGTGTCGTTCATGCCGCGCTGGCCGACGATCTGCAGCGTGTAGGCGATGCCGTTGCTCATGATGCCCGCCCAGAGGATGGCGGGAAGCGCCGCCGTCCATCCCTCGACCGTGGGGTGTTCAAAAAGCATCATCATCGTCGCGGCGATGATCGAGCCGAAGAAAAACTGCATCATCGAGAGCTCGATGCCGTCCACGCGCGTCACGAAGCGCGAGATCACGAGGATGTGGAGCGCGAAGACGATCGCGCAGGCGAAGACGTAGATGTCGCCCGTGGCGATCGAGAAGCCCTCGGGCGGGATGCAGAGGAACCAGAGGCCCGCGACCGCGATCACGACGGCGATCCAGAGCAGCAGCCGCGAGCGCTGCCCGAGGAGCATGCCGATCAGCGGCACGAAGACGATGTAGAGCGCCGTGATGAAGCCGGCCTTCCCCACCTCGGTGTCATGCACGAAGCCCATCTGCTGCAGCAGCTCGCCCCCGAAGAGGCAGAGTCCGCAGAGAAAGCCTCCGAGAAGGAGCGTCCGCGTGTACTCGCGCGAGCGCCGGCGATCGGCCTCCGCGGGCTTCGTCGTTGCGAGGCGCTTTCTCAGAATCGTGACGATCGGGAGCAGAAAGAGGACGCCCAGGATCATGCGGCTCGAGGTGAAGGTGAAGGGCCCGACCGAGCCCATGCCGACCGACTGCGCGACGAACGTGCAGCCCCAGATGAGCGCGGTGAGCAAGAGGAGCGCCGACTGACGGAGCTCGAAGGCAAGCGAGGAATGCATTGGGAAAATTGAACCGATGAGGATCAGGTCGGAAAAGTCTACGTTCGTCCCACACAGTTTGCAAAAAGACCGCTAGAATCCGCCCCAGCCCCCACAGGGGAGTAGTCGTCCGCCCGAAGGCCGTCCCAAGCGGTTCATTTTTCCGGCGGTGCCCGTCGTCAACACACTTGGAACTTTTCCCTCAAGGGAAAAGCCATGGCGACGGGGTGCTCTTTCAGCGGGTCCGAACGCGAAGAAACCTCATGATGCCTCCCGGCGCAGTTCCCGGCGCACGAAGGAAGCAGTTCTTCCCCGGACCCCGACCGGCATCGGCAAGACCTGCGGCGCGGGCCCCCGCGAGAAGCTTTTCCCATTAGGAGAGGAACGGCGTGCGGCAGGGGGTTCGTGCGCCTGCAGACAGGCCTTCCGTTTTAGCCGCGACGCTGTTCCGACCGACCCCCATGCTTGAAATCCTTCAGACCGTCCTGATCTCCACGGGCGTCGTCGCCGCCGCCGAGATCGGCGACAAGACGATGCTGCTCGCCGTGATCCTCGCCGCGCGGTTCAGGAAGCCCCTTCCGATCATCCTCGGAATCTTCGTCGCGACCTTCCTCAATCACGCGATCGCGGGCGCGCTGGGCGCCACGCTCGCGAGCTTCATCAGCGAGGACATCCTGCGCTGGGTCCTCATCGTCTCCTTCATTGCGATGGGCATCTGGATTCTCATCCCCGACAAGATGGATGACGATGACGAGAGTCATGACCGTCTGAAGCGCTTCGGCGTCTTCGGCACCACCGTCGTGCTCTTCTTCCTCGCCGAAGTGGGCGACAAGACGCAGATCGCCACGGTCGCGCTCGCAGCGCGCTACCAGGTCGAGGCCTTCTGGGTGATCTGCGGCACGACGTTCGGCCTCATGATCGCCGACGCCCCTGCGGTCTTCATCGGCAACAAGCTCGCCGAGAAGATCTCGATGAAGCTCATGCGCCAGATCGCCGCCGCGATCTTCTTCATCCTCGCGGTCGCGGTCTTCATCGAGGGCCTCTGACGCCGGGGCTCCGGCACGCTCAAGAAGGTGCGAAAGGCGCGTTCCGCTCTGTCGATGAACGGCGGGGCGGGCGCGCCTTTGTCACTTGCATATGCGGGAGATCTCTTCACAGCCACTGGGGGCCGCTGTCGATACTTTCTCTTTTGGAAAGTCATGCTTTCCAGATCGAGACCAATTTAAGGGGGACACCATCTAGGATGGGCTTCAACAGGCTCCTCGAAGAGCCACATAACGGAGACCCAGATGACTGCCACCAAAACCCCGAAGATTCTTCTTGCAGCACTTCTTGCGATGACGGGCACCGCCATCGTCGCCGCAGAGCCCGGCGCCGATGCCTTCAAGGCGAAGGACTGGAAGGACGTCTATCCGAACGAGTACTACTCCTCGCTCGGAAGCGCCGATGACCTCGATGACCTGCACGACCCGAGTTTCGGCTACGGTCACGGCTCCATGGCCAAGTACATGCTCAGGAGCATCAAGAGCGCCAACGAGAAGGGCGTCGGTCAGAACGCGACCTGCTTCTCCTGCAAGACGGCTCGCTTCAACGACATCCACAAGGTCTACGGAGACGAGGCCTTCAGCGGGAAGAAGTCCCCGAAGTTCAGCGGAATGCTCGCCGCGGATGACTTCTGGAGCTGCGAGACCTGCCACTCGGACATGAAGAACCCGGGTACAAGCGTCGGCGCGCGGATCATCACCGCCTCGCTCTTCGGCAAGGAGCTCTTCGACCAGTTCCCGCCGAAGGTCGCCGCATGCGCGCAATGCCACAACAACCTCTCCGTCTGGTCCGACTCCCGCATCGTTCCCGCGACGGACCTTCTGAAGACCGGCCGGACCGCCTATCGCTACGGCTGGGATCCGGACGGCCTCATCAAGGCCACGCTTGAGGACGCCGTGCCCGAGGGCGTGCGCTATCCCTCCGCCAAGACCTATGAGATGGCGCCTTCCTCGTATGCGAAGACCGACAAGGATCTCGACATCTATCTCATCGCCAACGGCTCGCACGCCGATGCCGAGTTCTTCATGGGGAGCATCCACTACAAGCTCGGCATGGGCTGCGCGGACTGCCACATGCCGGTCACCGAGGACCGCAACGGCAATCCCTACCGTTCTCATGACGCCTCGAAGACGCCGCTCAACTCCAGAGCCAGCATGCAGTACTGCCTGAGCTGCCACAAGAGCGAGAAGGTAAAGAACATCCCGGACATGGTGAGGTTCGTCGAGGCTGCCCAGTCCCGCGCGGCTGAGCTCGACAAGGCCGTCGCCGACAAGCTCGACGAGACTTTCGTCATGCTGAAGGACGCGATCACCGCGAAGAAGCTGAGCGAGGACACGCTCGCCAAGGCCCGCTTCGGCTACGCCCGTGCGTCCTACTTCAAGGAATACGTCTACGGCAACCGCGGCGCCACGCCGGGCGGCAAGGTCGCGCACAACCCCGAGCTGATGAAGAAGTACCTCGAGGATGCGCTCAGGATCATTGACGAGACGCAGGCGCTCCTCAAGTAAAGCTCATCCATCCATATCCGGCACGGGCGGTCTGAGATCAGATCGCCCGTGTCACTGTCTCGGGATCGATCCCGAAGTGCCTGAACCAGTTCTCCCACCGATCCTCCTCGGTCTCGCGCAGCGTCCTCTGGATGATGCCCATCAGGTCATTGATC
>NZ_JAUNSF010000033.1 GCF_030539355.1 Sutterella sp. | reverse complement strand
ACATAGTCGCCGTTGATCGCCGTGGCGTCCGCCTTGACGGCGCCCTTGGCTTCGATCGCGCCGCCGATGTTGATCTCGGCCTCTGCGGTGTGGTAGAGGACATCGCCGGCGATAGACGTGTCCTTCAGGTCGGCGCGCGCCTGCAGAATGATGTCGCCGTCGCCCGAGCGCGTGACCTGAAGGTTCGACGTGTCAAGCCCCGCGTCAATGACAACCGAGGTCTCCGAGTCCTTGATGTTGACGAGCTGGCTGAAGTCCGTGATCGTCGTTCGGATCTTCGCGTTCGAGCCCGTCGTGATCTTTCCCGCGGCGAGCGTCACGCCGTCCGGGGCGTTGATCTGGCCCTCGATGACGATCGAGCCGTCCTTGTTGACATGCTCGTCGGCTTTCCTCCACTGCGCGAGGTTATCGAGCGTCACGTACTTTTCGGTGTCGTCCCTGGTCGTGACGTAGTTCGTCTTCGGCATGACGATGCCCGTGAAGCTGCCGGCGTTGATGACGCCCGTCGCGCCCACCGTGATGCCGGTCGGCGTCACGAAGAAGAGATTGCCGCCGATGTTCGAGCCCTTGATCGCGTTCACGGTTCCGTTCACCGTCACCTGGTTGTCAACAAAGTTGACGAGGTGATAGGTGTTGTCGGGAAGCTTCAGGTTCGCGATCTGGTTCTTGTCCAGCGTGAAGTTGCTGAACTTGTTGATGCCGGCATAGCCGAAAGCTGCCCTGGCGGTCGTCTCCACCGTATGTACGTTGCCGTTCGTCTTGACCGTGGTGGCGGTCCAGCCGTCCTTCACCGTGATATCGGTGGCCTCGGCCGACGGAGCGGCGCCCATCAGGATGGCCGAGAGCACCGCCGCGGCGACGCCCGAAAGCGCTGCGCCGCTCAGGTGTCCTGCCGCGGGAGCGAAGGCCGCGGCCGGTGCGGCGGCCTCGACCGAGCTCTTCGAGTGCTTTCCTCGTGCGACGCGTTTCTCGTCAACGACAACAAATCCGCGGCGATGGTCATTCCAGAGGATTCGGAAGGCGGCGTTCATAATTATTCTCTTCGCTGAGGGAGGTCATTTTTCTTTGTTTACAAAGAAAAACGGAGGGACAGTGTCTCATCCGGGCTGTCAGCCGCTGCCCACGTGGGCAATCGGGCGGCGGGAGCTTGGAAGCCCTTGAGTTAAATCTATTAATTGTAATGTGCAGCGTTCGATATTCGGCGGCAAATCCATGACATGAATGGGTCAGTTCCCGTCATTGCGAACGTACCGGGCCCCGGCGGCCGTTTACGCCCGCTCACTGATGCCTGCGGGGAACGGATCGACAGGATGTTTGCCTGGTCTGCCGGTCGCAGCGCTCCGGCGTGAAAACAGTGAAGCGGCCGCTCCTCATTACCGGTTCGCCCGAGGGCCTGCTGCTCCGGCGCAACGGAAACCCGTCACGGGCCGGAAACGCTTTTCCTAACCCCTCCGCTTCCGGGCCCCGGAATCGAGACGCCGCAGCCGGGGCGGCTGGTCCTCCGAAGGATCCCCCGGGACTCAGACAGGCGCAGGAAGCGCGTCGCCTCATTCATCCGGTGTCGCGCCCCTGAGGAACGCTGAAAGCGGATCGCAGAGGCTGAACAGGCGTTTCGCCCGGCTGCCGTCCTCCCGGCCCCCCGGGCGCGTTACCTGACAAACCAAACAGGGACGCTCCGGGACCGAATCCCGGAACTTCTCCGCCAATTCCCCATATTTTTCAATGCATTTCCGGAAGTCTGAAGGATCAGCGACCGGAGGGAGTTTTCCACGCCGTCCGTTTTGAGCGACAGCCCCGGAACGACCGGCAGTCTCTGATAAATCTCCCCCTCTTCCCCGGAGGGATTCATTTTCAAATACCGCCATCCCCTCTATGCGGTATTCCTCCACGGTTCGTGTCGTTCGGAACGGGCTTCCGTCGGCTTGACAGAACCGATCAGGGAGGGTACTTTCCTAGTGTGCCATTGGGGTGCGGAAGGGATTTACGCAGACAAATTCCGTCTACATCATTGATTTTTTAGCAAATTCAAGTCCTTTTCACCCCAAAAAAGGCAGTCAGCGGGCGTGGCATTTAAAGGTCAGTGCCGCCCCCGCTTCCGGCAGTGAGTTTTGACAGGGCGTCATCCGGAACCGGCCGGTCCCAGACCCTCCGGTGCGAACGATGTCATTCCCTTTCATATCCCACATCCCCCCTCCTTCTGAAGGGGATCTGAGAATGAACCGTCGGAACCTCCGCCCCCGGCGCGTGAACTTCCGCTCGCGCGCCGACTCCCCGCTTCGCAGGCACGCCTGCGACGGGACGTGAGAAAACCAACCAGAGCAAAAAGAACAGCAATGACTGAAGCCATCACCGCCGCCGCTCAGGAGAGCGCACAGGCGGCCACCTCCTCCGTTCACGACACCGATCTCGTCGGTGACAACCTCAACTCGGCCGCCGCGGCCCTCTCCGACACCACGAGCTGGTTCACCGAGTTCTTCCAGAACCTCTTCGCCAACCTCTCCTGGGAGAACGCGCTCATTCAGGCGGGCTGCGTCGTCGCCGCCTTCATCCTCGGCGCCTGGCTCGCGAAGCTCTCGAGGAACTTCCTCAACAAGCTCCGCCCCGGAGCGGACAAGAAGGGGCTGCTCACGCATCTGCAGCACGTGACCATCACGCTCGCCGAGAACGTCGCCTTCGGCTTCTTCGCGGGCTCAATCGTCGCGCTCTGCTCCTACGTGATGACCTCGATCTTCGGCTATGACCCGAGGACGATGATCATCTGCCGCATCTTCTACAACATCTTCTACGCCTTCTCGATCCTCTCGATCGTGCTCGCCTGCCTGCAGGGCCTCGTCGGCAGCCACATCATCACGCCGGCCGTGAGAAAGGGCGTCACGACGATCTTCTGGGCGCTCGCCGTGCTGCAGTTCTTCGGCGTGCTCGGGAACCTGATCGACATCCTCGACAACACCCGCATCCCGATCGGCGGCGGCGACATGACGCTCTGGAAGCTCGTGATGGCGATCGTCTCGGTGCTCCTGACCCTCGCCGTGGCCAACTGGCTCGCCGACATCATCGGGCAGCTCATTGACGGCGCGAAGTCGATCTCCGGGAACCAGCGCACGGTTCTGAAGCGCATCACCAGCATCGCTCTGATCGTGCTCGCCGTCATCATCGGCCTCGGCACCGTCGGCATCGATCTCACGATCCTCTCGGTCTTCGGCGGCGCCCTGGGCGTTGGCCTCGGCTTCGGTCTCCAGAAGATTGCCTCGAACTACGTCTCGGGATTCATCATCCTGCTCGACAAGGCCGTCAAGATCGGCGACCTCGTCACCGTCGGCGGCTTCAAGGGCAAGGTCACGCAGATCAACACCCGCTACACCGTGGTCCGCAGCAACGACGGCATCGAGAACATCGTCCCGAACGAGACCTTCGTCACCTCGCCGGTGCTCAATCACTCCTTCAGCGACGAGGCCGGCATCGTCTACGCGACCTTCACCGTCTGCTACGACAGCGACGTGAAGCGCGCGCTCGAGATCATGCTCGAGGAAGCGAGCCGTCCGCGTCCGCGCATCGTCAAGGACCGCAAGGGCTGGGCCTACTGGAAGGGCATCGGCGACTCGGGCTTCGACATCGAGCTCGGCTTCTGGGTCGAGGATCCTGCGAACGGCACCGCGGGTCTGAAGACCGAGATCGCGCTCGCCGTCTACGAGCGCTTTGAGCAGGAAGGCATCGAGATTCCGTACACCCGTCACGAGCTCGTGCTGCGCGAGGCGCCCGCAGTCCTCAGGGTGGAGCCCGTCAAGGCCTCCGCGGAGACCGTCAGTGCCCCGGCCGAGGCCGTCAAGGCCTGATCAGCGGGACAGGAACGACAACGCCTCCCCGTATCAAGGGGAGGCACTCCCGGCGCCCCTCCGCTATGAGCGGACCCTCCCGCGGCATTAGCCGGGCGCCGTCAACCCTCACCCCCCAAGAGTACCCGTCATGACCGAACGAAAAAGAATCGGCAAGGAGACCCGCGAAGCCGCGATCAGACTCTTTGAGCAAGGAACCGGCTACAAGGCGACGGCCTCCAGGCTCGGCATCGCCGCCGCCACGGTGCGCGACTGGAAGCGCGCCTGGGTGAAGGGCGAGTTCTCGGCGGAATACCGCCGCCGCGTGCCGCTTGACGCCATGGAAATCCGCATCGTCGGAGAACTCAAGCGCATCGACACGCCCGACAAGACCATCGCCACCATGCTCGGCTGCTCGATCTCGCTCGTGCAGAACACCTGGCGCCGCATCCGCGAGGAGCGGGCCCGAGCCGAGGCGGAGAAGAACGTAGGCGGGACCGGGGACACATCCGAGGCCGGATGAGAAAGCCGCGGGTTTGATGTTTCCCCCCGTCTGAGACGAAAATCCCGTATCCTTACGCCACCCATCCTCTTTCCCCGCCCGGATCCGCATCGGCAGCGACCGCGGGCGGGAAGTGACGAAGCAAACAACCCAAAACTTTCAACATGACTGAAGCAATCACCGCCAGCGCTCAGGAGAGCGCTCAGGCGGCAGCCGCCTCCCATGAAACCGACCTCATGGGCGACAACCTCGACACGGCGGCCGAGGCGCTCGCCGACACCACGAGCTGGTTCACGGAGTTCTTCCAGAACTTCCTCGCGAACCTCACCTGGGAGAATGCACTCATCCAGGCGGGCTGCGTCGTCGTGGCGTTCCTGCTCGGCGCCTGGCTCTCCCGCGTCACCCGCACCTTCCTCAACAGGCTCCGCCCGGGCGCCGACAGGAAGGGCCTCCTCGTGCACCTCGAGCACGTGATCATCACGCTCGCCGAGAACGTCGCCTTCGGCTTCTTCGCGGGCTCGATCGTCGCGCTCTGCTCCTACGCGATGACGTACCTCTTCGGCCTCGACCCGAGGAGCCTCATCATCTGCCGCATCTTCTACAACATCTTCTACGCGTTCTCGATCCTCTCGATCGTGCTCGCCTGCCTGCAGGGGCTGCTCGGCCGCCACATCGTCACGCCGGCGATCAAGAAGGCCGTGACGACGATCTTCTGGGCGCTCGCCGTGCTGCAGTTCTTCGGCGTGCTCGGGCGCCTCATCGACATCCTCGACAACACGCGAGTGCCGATCGGCTCGGGCGAGATGACGCTCTGGAAGCTCGTGATGGCGATCATCTCGGTGCTGCTCACGCTCGCCGTGGCGCACTGGCTCTCCAACATCGCGGGCTCGCTCATCGACGGCGCGCAGTCGCTCTCGGGGAGCCTGAAGACGGTCCTCAAGCGCGTCACCGGCATCGTCCTCACCGTGCTCGCCGTGATCATCGGGCTCGGCACCGTCGGCATCGACCTCACGATCCTCGAGGTCTTCGGCGGCGCGCTCGGCGTCGGCCTGGGCTTCGGCCTGCAGAACATCGCCTCGAACTACATCTCGGGCTTCATCATCCTGCTCGACAAGGCGATCAAGATCGGCGACCTCGTCACCGTCGACGGCTTCAAGGGCAAGGTCACGCAGATCAACACCCGCTACACGGTCGTGCGCAGCAACGACGGCATCGAGAACATCGTCCCGAACGAGACCTTCGTCACCTCGTCGGTGCTCAACCACACCTACTCGGACGGCGCCTGCATCGTCTACGTCCCGTTCTACGTCTCCTATGACTGCGACGTGCACCGCGCGCTCGAGATCATGCTCGAGGAGGCGAGCCGTCCGCGTCCGCGCATCGTCAAGGACCGGAAGGGCTGGGCCTACTACAAGGACCTCGGCGACGCGGGCTTTGACCTCGAGATGGGCTTCTGGGTCGAGGACCCGCAGAACGGCACGGCCGGTCTCACGACCGAGATCGTCTCCGCGGTCTACAAGCGCTTCGACGAGGAAGGCATCAAGGTGCCGTACCGCGTCTTCGATCTCGTCTTCCGCGACGCCCCGGCGACGCTCAGGATCGAGAACACGAAGGCCTGACCGGAAACGGCCTGAAAAGGCATCGCCGGCGCATTCATCAGAAGGAGCGGAGTCCCCGGCCGGGGGCTCCGCTCCTTCGCGTTTAACCTCCGGTCACGCATTCGGCCGCCGCCCCGGGCCTCCGGTGTCGTATCATCAGGCACTTTCGTCCTAAGCCCCCCGTTCAAGATCCTTTCCTCCACACGGAGAAACGGGGGAGTGAGCTTTACTGATGGTGTCCGATCATGACCGTAAGCACCCCCGCCGCCGCCCAGCCCGATCTCGTCGATGAGAACATCGACACGGCCGCCGAGGCCGTCGCCGAGACCACGCACTGGTTCACGAACTTCTTCGAGAACCTTCTCGCCAACCTGACGATGGAGAACGTGGTGCTGCAGTTCACCGTCGTCATCGCGAGCTTCGTGCTCGGCTTCTGGCTCGCGCGCCTCGGCCGCGGGCTCCTCGAGCGGGTGCGCCCCGCCGCGGGGAGGAAGGGGGTGCTCGTCAACATGCAGAACGTGCTCATCACGCTCGCCGAGAACGTCGCCTTCGGCTTCTTCGCGGGCTCCGTGGTGGCGCTCTCCTCCTGGGCGATGACGTCCTTCTTCGGCTTCGAGCAGAGCTCACTCGTCATCTGCCGCATCTTCTACAACATCTTCTACGCGTTCTCGATCCTCTCGATCGTGCTCGCCTGCCTGCAGGCGATCGTCGGGCGCCACATCATCACGCCGACGCTGAGGAAGACCGTCGTCACCTGCTTCTGGATGCTCGCCGTGCTGCAGTTCTTCGGCGTGCTCGGCGACCTCATTGACATCCTCGACACGACCCGCATCCCGATCGGCAACGGCGAGATGACGCTCTGGAAGCTCGTGATGGCGATCCTCTCGGTGCTCTTGACGCTCGCCGTCGCGAACTGGCTCGCCAACACGATCGGCACGCTCATCGACGGCGCGCAGTCCTTGTCGGGCAACCAGAAGACGGTTCTGAAGCGCGTCACGAGCATCGCCCTCATCGTTCTGGCCGTGATCATCGGCCTCGGGACCGTCGGCATCGATCTCACGATCCTCTCGGTCTTCGGCGGCGCGCTCGGCGTTGGCCTCGGCTTCGGTCTGCAGAAGATCGCGTCGAACTACATCTCGGGCTTCATCATTCTGCTCGACAAGGCCGTCAAGATCGGCGACCTCGTCACGGTCGCGGGCTTCAAGGGGAAGGTCACCCAGATCAACACCCGCTACACGGTGGTGCGAAGCACCGACGGCATCGAGAACATCGTCCCGAACGAGCTCTTCGTCACCTCGGCCGTGCTCAACCACTCCTTCACCGACACGGCGACGATCGTCTACGTCACCTTCACCGTCTCCTACGACAGCGACGTGGACCGCGCGCTCGCCATCATGCTCGAGGAGGCTTCGAGGCCCCGCCCGCGAATCGTGAAGGACCGGAAGGGCTGGGCCTACTACAAGGGGCTCGGCGACTCGGGCTTCGACCTCGAGCTCGGCTTCTGGCTCGAGGACCCGGTGAACGGCTCCGCGGGCATCCGCACCGAGATCGCGCTCGCCGTCTACAACCGCTTCGAAGCCGAAGGCATCGAGATCCCGTACACCCGTCATGAGCTCGTGCTGCGCGAGGCGCCGGCGGCCATCCGCGTCGAGGAGACGACGAAGGCCTGATGCCCCCGCGCGGCGGCTCACCGCCTCCGCCCCGGAAACTGAAATCCCCCGGAAAAGGAGCCCGCGGACACGTCAGCCGCGGGCTCCTCATTTCTGCGTTTCGGCGACTTTTCGCAAAAATTGAGTTTTCCGTCTGCGACGAAATTCGTAAATTTCACCCGGGCTGTCTACAAAGACGCGCGAAGATTTCGGGAGCGACAGATTGTCGCGGTAGAATTTCCGGAATTCAGGAACTACAAGGAGCTTTTGATGTCCCTTCCGGATACCGCCGCTCGAGAGGCATTTCTCGTCATCGCCATTCTGAGGCGCATCCCGCGCACGTGGATTTCGTCCACGGAGCTCGAGCGCCGACTCGCCGAGGACGGCCTCGTGCTCAACCGCCGCCGCCTCCAGCGTCACCTCAAGGACATCGCCTCCTGCGAACTCCTTGACGTCGAGTGCCGCAGCGACTCCAAGCCCTATCAGTACCGCCGCAGCATGCCGAAGTCGGAGCTGCCGCTCGAGACGATGACGCCCTCGATGAGCCTCCTGATGCGCCTCGCCGAGGAGCGCATGAAGTTCCAGCTTCCTCCCGCGATCACGAGCGCCCTCACCACCTGGTTCGACGCCGCGCACCAGACGCTGCGCGAGAACCTCGATTCCCGCAAGGCCGAGTGGCTGAAGAAGGTCGCCACCGTCCCCTCGTCGCTCCCGATGCTCCCGCCGAAGATCAGGCCGGGCATCTTCGACAAGGTGAGCGAGGCGCTCTTCCGCAACGCGCTTCTCTCCGTGAAGTACAAGAACGTCGACAACGAAACCTTCGAGAAGGACGTCACGCCCCTCGGCCTCGTGCAGCAGGACGTGCGCCTCTATCTCGTCTGCCAGTTCTACGGCTACGATGACATCCGCCACCTCGCGCTTCACCGCATCGAGGACGCCAAGGTGCTCGACTTCGAGGGAATCCGTCCGAAGAACTTCTCGCTCGACAAGTACATCGCCTCGCGCCACTTCAATTTCAGCAACGGCGGCAAGGTGAAGCTCGTCCTCGAGTTCACGAACCCGCAGACGGAGAAGAACCTGAAGGAGACCCCGCTCTCGCGTGACCAGAAGATCACCCGCACAAAGAACGGCGGCTACCACCTCGAGGCCACGGTCAACGACACGCCCCTGATCGACGGCTGGCTCGGCCAGTGGTCCGAGATCGCCGGCATCCAGAAGGTCGAGCGCATCAAGATCGAGGAACCGGAGAAAAAGTAATCCGGCAAGAGAAAAAGAGCGGCAGGCACATCAAACCTGTCGCTCTTTCTTTTTGTGACCTGTCTTTCCTCTCTGCCATCAGACCGGAGGAGATTTCCACGGTCTGACGGAGATTCGGGAAAAACCGTCCCTTACGGGAGCTCGAACGTCACGACGCGGTTGCGGTCGACGACCTCGATCGTATTGCCCGTCTTCACGAGACCGCGGATGTCCTCGAACTGAGCCGGGAGACCCCAGGCGCCCGTCACCTTCTCGGCGGCGACGTCAATCGAGACGAGGAGGTTGAAGTTCTTCGAGACGGCCCAGAGCGTGCCGTCCTCCCAGACCATGCCGGTCACGTAGAGCTCGCCGAGCGTGCGGCCTTCCTTGAGGTCGGCGGCGGGGATGAACTCGCCCGAGAGCATCCAGTCGCTCATGAGGGCCTTCGAGATCACGAAGGTCTTCTTGTTCTTGTTGTCCGGAACGGTGGCCGTGAAGATGTAGCGGCCGTCCGTGGCGGAGGCGTGGACGTAGGAGAACTTCGCGCGCTCGGTGTCGATGCGGGCGCGGCCGAATCCGCCGACGGCCTCGACCTGATCGCGGCCGGCGGTGAAGTTGGCCCAGCCCTTCACGTCATCGGCCTCAGGATTGAGGCGGGCGCGGAGCAGCGACTTGTTCATGCCCATGATCACGAAGGCGTCCTTGCCGTACGGCGTGATGCCGACGATGTCGAGCACGTTCACGTCAAACCACGGATCCATGGAGGCGGCGACGACGGGCTTGAGGCTCTCGTCGAGCACCCAGAAGTCATACTTCGAGGCGACAAAGCGCTGGCCACGGACGCTAGACATCATGTTGACGGCGGCGTCAATGCCCTGGATCTCGCGGACGCTCTTCTCGGTGAGCTTGCCAGTGAGCGCGACAGGGGCGTTGTCGGCGTTGTGGTCCCACGTGAGACCGAGCTTCGCGGTGTTGGGCTTGTAGGCGAAGTCCGGATCCTTCACGTCACGCTTGCCGAGGAAGTTGATGCCCGCCCACATGCCGTGCCACGAGGCATCGCTCCAGACGACGTACTTCGGGTTGAAGGAGAAGCGGACGGGCGAGCCCTGGCCCCAGTTGGGCGGCACGCCGGTCGACCAGAGCGCCTGGAAGCAGTTCGAGCCGACGATCGCGGCGACGATGATCACAGCCCACTTGTTGAAGGTGCTCAAGGGGCGGAACGGCTTGCCCTTCATCTCGGCGATGAGCGCGTCAAAGCGCGGGGCGAAGTAGCAGGCGAGGCCGAAGAGCATCACCACGCACCAGAAGACGATCTCGGCCCAGAATTGCGTATGAATGCCGAAGATGTCGAGGCCGAAGCCCTGGCCGATGTCACGGGCGGCGTGGTTGCCGAAGTGACGGAAGCTCGAATAGAGACCGCAGGCGGCCATCACGAGCATCGTGGCGAGATACTTCGGCTTGAAGCCGTAGCGGACCATGAAGAGCGCGACGACGCCGATGTAGGCCATCTGCTGGCGCTGGCCCCAGCAGAGCGTGCAGGGGCTGTCGCCGAGGAAGTAGCCGAGGACGACATTGGCGATGCCGACCGGGAGGAGAACGATGAGCAGGCCGCCCCAGCAGACGATGTCGTACCAGGTCTTCGCGCGGCGGATGTCGTTCTCATTGACGGGCTGAGCGTAATCAGTCATTTCTCACCTCTCCCCATCAGATGTTCGGCATGCCGAAGATGGCGGTCGAGACGTGACCGACGTACATGAAGACGACCACGAACCAGGAGATGATCGTGAGCGCCCAGGCGAGCTTTTCCTTCTCGGGCTTCATCAGGATGAGAAGCACCGCGACGAAGAGCATCAGAAATTCAACGAATTCCATTTGTGTCTTTCCGTTTGGCAGTAGTGGAGTAGTTATGCGGGTTCCCCGGCGGCGGCGCCCCTGACCTCTTGAGGGCTGCCGGCGGCGGGAGATCCCTGAAGTGAAGCCGCCCCGTCTCAGCGGGGCGAAGTCTTCACGGCGGACCGGGTTGATGTCCCGGCCTCGATTTCGGGAGCGGAGCATACAGATGGATTCCTTCCGTATTCTTAAGGAGATCTACCTAGATACCCCTGGTCGGATATCGGATAGCAAGCAGCCTTTCGGTCCGAGAGCGTTGCCGTCATGGCATCCGGGTTCCGGAACACCCCGAGGGAATCATCAAGGAAATGCCCGGCGCGGGCATGTCACCCGGCCGGGCATTCAAGTGAGTCGGCAGGCGCCTGAGGGAGATCACTCCTCAGAGTCTTCCTCATCCTCCTCAAGATCCTCCGCTATCTCGGCGAGCTGCTCGATCACGAGGGGCTCTTTGCTCTCCGCGAAGGCCTCCGCGAGGATCCCGAGCACGCGGTCGCTCGAGGTTGAAGAGACCGCGGCCTCGAGGAGGAACGGGTCGTCGGCGACGATCTTCAGGATCGCCTCGCCGTCGAGTTCCTCGAGCGCCTCGTCGTTCCCGAGGAGCATCTCGCGCACCAGGTGACTGCGGTCCGCGGCGAGAAGCTTCACGGCGGCGACGGGCAGTCCTTCGCGGCGCGCGACCTCGGCGCGGATTCTCTGCGACGGGTGCGCGGCAAGGCGCGTGATGAACTCCGCCCAGACCGGATCGTGCCCGAGGTCGCGGGCGATCGTCTCGACCGCCTCAAGCCCGAGCGGAATGACGGGCGTCTCCTCGGTGACGACGGGGTCGACCCCCTCCTCCACCATCACGAGGCCGATCGAGAAGGCGTCCTCGCCCGGGCGGGCCGCGGGCGTCTCAGGCACGCGGCGGCCGAGGAGACCGCGCCTTGGATCGAGATCGTCGGTTCTCTCGAGCACGTCCTTTAGAGCTTCGACGGCCTCGCGAACCTCCGGATCCCTGTCGTCGGCGTAGTCCGCGGCGAGCCTGGCGGCGGCCTCGAGGACCGCCGGGGCGTCCGCCTCGACCTCAAGCACATGCGGACGGCGCAGGGCCTCCGCGAACGAGTTCGCGGCCGTCACGACGAGCTCGGCATCGCCCGGCAGCGCGTCGGCGAGGAAGAGGGACGGAATGCGCACGACCGCGGACGGGTTGGCGAGAAGCTCCTGACGCACGGTCCAGGCCGGGTCGAAGAGAAGTCTCTGCATCTCCTCGGCCGCGATGTCGGGGCGGGAGGCCGCCACGCGGCGCAGTCTCGCGTCGGGGCTCTGAGCGAGCGTCTTCGTGAGCGCGGCGCTCGCGGCACGGGCGGCCGGCGGGAGCTCGTCAAGTCTCGGCAGCGTCTCCATCACCTCGGCGGCGACGGCGGCGGGAAGCGAGACGGTGATGCGGTGAGCGGGGTCCGCCGTACTCACGCACGTGACGACGAACCTCGGGCCCGCGCCCTGCGGGGCGGAGCCGCCGAGGGCGGCGACGAGGCGGCGCCTTCTCAGGCGGGAAATAACGGAACGGCGGCGGAAGGACGGATTCATCATGGCGGTCTCCCTGTGACTGGATCGGGCGCGGAGCCCGAGAAAACTGTCGGAACACTACTGGCCGGAACCTCACCGGGACGGGGCCCCGGAGGAGAGGTTCCTCTCTTTGACTGAAAGATTAAAGGGTGATGCGCTCTTTGCTGTCGCAGCGATGTGCGACAACACAACCAATTGAAATCAAAGGAAAATCGGCCATTCCAACGCCATCTTCACGGGCATTTCGGCCCCGGCTGCGTCCTGCTCACGCCTGCTTTTCCGGTCGCCTCCGCAACGGTGTCCGGACTCGGTGACAGTCCGAACGCGTGGAGACGGACGACCCTAGGGAAATTACCTATACCCCTGTATACAGCCGCTGAGAGCTTCAGAAGCATATTGATTTTTATGAAAAATTTCAGGAATGATACCCATTCTCATTATTTCTTGAAATTTTCACAACTTACCTTTCATTTTTTGCGTTGTCCGAAACACAGCGCGGCGGAAAACTCTCACTCTGAAGGCGTAAGCCTTTGGTAGTAGGGAACCCATTCCCTAATGGAGAGGTGCCCATCCCCCACAAAGGGCACCCGAAAAAGAAGAGTGACCCCCGGCCCCGTACAGACACCTTGAACTCACAGGTGCGAGGCGCTTTTTTCGGGGTTTGGCAGGTTTCAATGCAGAGGAGACAAGTCTCATGGACCTCAAAAAACTCGGCAGACGCTCATTCCTGAAAGCCACGGCCATCACCGGCACGACCGCCGCCATCTCGCAGATGACCGCGGGCATCGTCCCGGCCGCGAAGGCGGCCGCCCCGTCGGTCCCGCTCGTCGGCGTGACCAAGGACGGCGGCGAGACCAGGATCGTCAAGACGAGCTGCCGCGCTTGCATTCACGACTGCGCGGTGCTCGCGCACGTCCGCAACGGCCGCATCGTCAAGCTCGAGGGCAACCCCGAGTCGATCATGAACCAGGGCGCGCTGTGCGCGAAGTGCCTCGCCGGCATTCAGGCCGTCTATCATCCGAACCGCAACAAGTACCCGCTCATCCGCGTCGGCCAGCGCGGCGAGAACAAGTGGAAGCGCATCTCCTGGAAGGAGGCGACCGACATCATCGCCAAGAAGATCGTCGAGGTGACCGACAAGTACGGCGCCGAGTCGATCCTCTGCACGACGGGCGGCGGCGGCAACCCTTGCTTCGCCGGCATCCGCCGTCTCGCGAACGCCATCGGCACGCCGAACTTCATGGAGCCGGGGTGCGCGCAGTGCTATCTGCCGCGCGTGGTGACCTTCAACCTCCAGTACGGCGGCCCCGCGACCTCGATCGCCGACGAGAACGCGCTTGAGATCTACAACCCCAACACCGAGATGAAGAGCATCGTGCTCTGGGGCGCCAACGCCTCCTACAGCTGCCCGGCGGGCGGCGGCCGCGCTCTGGTCGAGCTGCGCGCCAAGGGCGTCAAGACCGTCACGATCGATCCGCGCTTCATCCCCGACGCCGCCAAGGCCGACGTGTGGCTCCCGATCCGTCCGGGCACGGACGTGGCGATGATGCTCACGTGGATGAACTACCTCATCGAGCACGATCTCTACGACCACGACTTCTGCATGAAGTGGACGAACTTCCCGCACCTCGTGGATCCGGACACCGGCATGTGCCTGCGCGCGAAGGATTTCTTCGGCGAAGGCGGCCAGTACGACCGCGTCGTCTGGGACAAGAAGACGAACTCGCCGAAGCTCCTGCCCTATCCGTGGGATGACAACCTCGACCCGGCGCTCGACGGCGCCTACGAGTGGAAGGGCAAAACCTACAAGACCGGCTTCCAGCTCCTCAAGGAACGCTGCGCCGAGTGGACGCTCGAGCGCTGCGCCAAGCTCTGCTGGGTCGACAAGGACAAACTTGAGGAAGGCATCAAGATCTTCTGCGAAGGCCCGTCCGGCCTCGTCCTCGGCGTCGCGACCGACCAGATCGAGAACTCCGCCCAGGCCGCCCAGGCCGCGGTGGTTCTGAACGCCATGATGGGCTACGTCGAGAAGCCGGGCACGCTGATGCAGCGCAACTCGGGCGGCGACATGCTCAACCAGGGCCGCTACCCGGTCAATCCCTCGCCGCGTCTGCTCCCGATGGGCCAGTTGAAGAAGCGCCTCGGCGGCACCGAGCACAAGGGCCTCTACCTCTGGGACGCCGCGCAGCCCGCGGCCGTGCTCGAGGCCATGCAGAACGGCAACCCCTACCCGATCAAGCTCTGGCTCGAGCGCTCGGGCAACAAGCTCACGGCGCTGCCCGAGCCGCGCAAGTGGGCCGAGGCCTCGAAGAACGTGGATTTCATCGTTCACCTCTTCATGTACCCGACCTCGTTCTCGCGCTACGCCGACATGCTGCTGCCGTCGACCGAGTGGCTCGAGACGAACACCCTCGTCAACCACCTCAACCAGGTCTACGCCCGTCAGGCCGTCACCCACACCTGGGAGACGGTGGACGAGACGCTCGTCTGGTCGCGCGTGATGATCCGCGCCGCCGAGCTCGGCCACAAGAACGCCCAGCGCGCCTGTGACCCGAAGTTCATGCAGGAAGACCTCGCCTACTGGCACACGATGGAAGAGATGCTCGACCAGCGCTGCGCCACCGCCGGCCTCACCTGGAAGGAAATGCTCGAGCGCGACAATCCGCACACCTTCATGCCGTACGACCAGTGGAACCAGTACTACGTCTATCTGCAGAAGGACAAGGACGGTCTGCCCCGCGGCTTCCGCACCTCGTCGAAGCGCATCGACGCCTACGGCGACTGCTACATCACGCTCTCCAAGACCGGCAAGCCCTATGCCCGTGACCCGGACGTCCAGCCCTCCAAGGTTCCGTACGATCCGCTGCCCTACTACATCGAGCCCTTCGAGAACCCGATGAACGAGATCGGCAAGGAGTTCCCGCTCGTCATGACGAACGGCCGCATCCCGATGTACCAGCACGGCACGCTGCGCAACAGCCCGTTCATGCGCGAGCTCTATCCGGTGCCTGAAGTGTGGGTCAACCCCGTCGACGCCGCCAAGTACGGCGTCAAGCACGGCGACTGGGCCTGGATCGAGAGCAAGCGCGGCAAGGTCCGCGGCGTCGTCCGCGCGACCGAGGGCATCCCGGTGGGCGTTGTCTACATGGAACGCTTCTGGACGCCTGAGACGCTCAACTCCGCCGACGAAGGCTGGAAGAGCGTCAACGTGCAGGTCCTCGCCAAGGCCGACCCGCCCTACAACGACATGTTCGGCACGCATACGCTGCGCGGCTTCCAGGTGAAGATCTACAAGGCCGACGGTGCCCCCGAGGGCGTCTGGACGAAGCCCGAGCAGTTCAAGCCGTGGCTGCCGCAGCCGAGCGATCCCACGCCGGTTCCCGAGTACTGATTTAGGGATGACCCACCATGACCCAGAAAACGATGGTTATCGATCTTGACCGCTGCATCGGATGCTTCGCGTGTGAGATCGCCTGCAAACAGGAAAACAACGTCCCGCTCGGCGTGTACTACAACAAGGTTCTGTCGATCGGCCCGCTCGGGAAGTTCCCGAACATCAAGCAGTACTTCCTGCCGTCGATCTGCCAGTGCTGCAAGGACGCTCCCTGCGTGAAGGTCTGCCCGACCGGCGCGAGCTATCGCACCGAGGACGGCCAGATCCTCGTCAACAAGGAGAAGTGCATCGGCTGCAAGCTCTGCATGGCCGCCTGCCCCTACGGTGCCCGCTCCTACAACGCCGAGACGAACGTCGTTGAGAAGTGCACCCTCTGCCAGCACCTGCAGAACGTGGGCGAGAAGCCCGCGTGCGTGAAGGTCTGCTGCGCCAAGGCCCGCTTCTTCGGCGACATCGACGATCCCGAGAGCGACGTCAGCAAGGCGATCGCCGCCGCGGGTCCCGAGAACGTTCATTCGCTCCCGGACTCGGGCAACAAGCCCACCGTGCGCTACATTCTTCACAAGAAGAACGGCGAATGGCAGACCAACCCGCCGAAGATGCTCTGATGCATCGCCTCCGGCCTTCCGGGGGCCCCTCGGGAACGCAGCAGGTCAGAGTGCGGCGTTCCTCCGGAAGGGCTCCCGGGGAGGGCGGCGTCATCCCTCCGTTCACCTGGCGCTGAAGTTTCAGTCAGCTTCCCTCCGGGTGAATCGGGCGCCGCCCCCGGCCGGATTTCATGAACCCTGTTTCGGGGAGAGGGCAATTTCCTTTCGGGCAGGGAAGCTTCCGGCTCCGAGCCCGGCCTCCCGACTGGACTGCCTCTCCTCCTTTTTCCGCCCCCGGCCTGGGCCGGATGCCGGCGGAAGACCGCAATAAACCAGAAAAGAGCGACAAAAATGCAGGATCTCATCAACGCCCTTCAGGCCCGCCAGCTCATCTACAAGGTCCTCTCCGGCCTCTACCAGATCGAGGTCGACGAGGAGGAGCTCAGGAACCTCAAGGGACTCGAATTCCCCGTCGGCACCGGCAGCGACGCGCTCGACGAGGGTTCGAGGAAACTCAACGCCGCCGTCGCGACCCTCACGAAGGATGACCTCGACGAGCTCGCCGCCGACTACGCGCGCGTCTTCCTCTCGGCGGGCATCGCCGACGGTCCCGCCGCCTATCCCTTCGAGAGCGTCTACACGAGCCGCGACAAGCTCATCATGCAGGACGCCTATGAGCAGATGCTCAAGATCCTCAAGGAACACGGCATGGGCACCTCCAAGGAGGACCTCTACCCGGACCACCTCGGCATCGAGCTCGAGTTCATGAGCTTTTTGACCGAGAAGGCCGTGAAGGCCCTCGAGGCCGGCAAGGAGGACGAGGCCGCCGCTATCCTCGACGAGGAGAAGGAATTCCTCACGAAGCACCTCCTCAACTGGACGGGCAAGTTTTTCGACGACTTCGACCAGTGCGCCGGAACCGATTTCTACAAGGCGCTCTCGCTCTTCACGCGCGCCTTCATCGCCGAGGACGCGAAGTGGCTCCTCGACTGATCTGACAAACATTGCATTGAAGCCTTTACCCGCCTTTCATCCGGGATCCATCCTCTCCTCGGATCCCGCATGAAGTGAGGCCGTCCGTCATGACTCTTTAGACGGGCGGCCTCTTTTTCTTCCCGAGACCCCGGCGCGGGGTCTCAGGGTTTCACGGGCTGCGGATCAGGCCTCCGCGTCCTCCTCAAGGTCTAGCCCGGCGATCGCCTCGGCGACGCGCGGGTCGGCGTGCCCCGCGAACTTCGCGGCGATGAGCTTCGCAATGCGCTCTCCGGGGAAGCCCTCGCAGAGATCCTCGATCACATAGGGATCGCCGCCGATCGCGGCGAGGATCTCCTCGTCGGATAGATGCTCCGTGGCAGCCTCGTTCTCAAGGACAGCGGAGCGCACCTCGCGCACAGGATCGGCGATGAGGCGCTTCGCGGCGGCGGCCGGGATGTCCTCGCGCCTGGCGATCTCACCGCGGATCTCGTACGAGCGCTCGAGCGCCAGACGATCCAGGACCTCCTCCGAGGCCGAGCCCTCCGGGAGCCAGCAGCCGAAGCAGGAGGACTCGAAGATGGTGCGTGCGAGCGGCATCACGGGGGCGTCGTCGGCGAGCCAGCCGTCACCGCCCTCGGCGCCGGCGAACCCGAGCACCCAGACGTACTCGCCCAGGGGCTCGCTGAAGACCGGATCGTCCTGATGACGGGAGCGCAGGTCAATGAAGCGCGGACGCTTCTTCTCGCCCGCGGCCTCCTCGAAGCGCTCGATGAAGCGCGCGACGTAGGCACGGGCGTCGGTGCGGACCGACTGATCGGGGTTCACGGCGAGGGCGGCCTCGATCGCCTTGATGCGCTCGCGGCAGGCCTCGACGTCGTCCTCGTCGTCCGGGCGGGAGAGCTCGCTCGTCACGTTGCGGATGAGCTCGGGCTCGACGCCGCAGAACTCGACCAGGGTCGCCGGGGCGAGCCTGAGCACCGCGTGATGGTTCTGCGAGAGAGCCGTCCTCACGTCACCGGCGGGATCACGGGCGAGCACCTCGGCCTCGGCGGCCTCAAGGCCCTCGTAGCCCGCGGCGGCGCGGCGCAGACGGGAGTCGGGGCTGCCGGCGATCGCCTTCGCGAACGCGGCCACGCGGGCCTTCGCGGCGTCCCCGAGGTCATCGAAGCGCTGCTGATGGAAGGTGCTCTCGAGGAGCTCGGCGGCGTTCCCGTTCGGGAGCGCGAGCGTGACGAGGCCGGCGGCGGCCGGGTCGGCCGGGAGCTTCTCGAAGCCCTCCGTCGTCGGACGGAAGGAGGCGAGGACGATGCGGGCGCCCGCGGCGGGGGCGGCGGCCTGGCTGTGGTTGCGGCGGCTGAAACGTGCCATGGTGGATACCTCCTGATGAAGGAACAAAGAAGTTGTGAAGAGAAAAAAACGAAAACTTCCGGTCGAAATTCCTGCCCCGATCCGTTTTCCTTTTTTTCTTGAGATCATCATAACGTATAACGCGCTGTTTAGCGTCGCAGTTGAACACAACGAATGCGAGCTCTATTGACGTATTACGTGGCAGGGGGTCCGAAACCGCCTGCGGCGGAGCGGAATCGGGCTCAGCAGAGCACCCCGCGCCATGGCCCCCCGGGTACCGATGCGCCGTCCCCCGGCCGGACGCCGCCCGGAGGCTGCCGGGGCCCGGGGGATGACCGGAGGCGCGGGCGAGGCGGAGGGATCTCCCGCCCACGCTCCGCCGGGAACCCAGGCCGCGCGCCCCGGAGGAGGACCGGGCGTCCCCGGCGGTCGGGAGCGCCTTCGGCGCGATCGACTCGAAACCCACGCGGCCTGAAAGCGCCTGCGGCAGAGGCGGACCGGTCCCTTGAGCGCCGTCCGCAGGCGCATCCGCCCGCCCGTAGGACGCCGCGCCCGTCGGACTCCATGAAAGCAGTGAGGCCGCGCCTCAGGTCTGCGGGAAGTTCCAAAGGAGGACTTCATGCCCTGAGACCGCCTCTCCCGCAGGTAAATTGATTCATAAAGTGTCACCTGCCAAAGGCACTGCACGGCTCGTCCGTCTCAGCCGTCATGAAAGCGGCCAGATGTTCACAAAAGACACAAAGCTGAACGGGAACATCCCCGGATCGCCTGCGACAGAGGCGAAGCGGTCCGAAAAGCGGTTCAGGAAACCTTGCCTTTCGCCCTCGCGGCTTCGGACGGTTTCGAAGGAGCGTTCCATGTCCCGGAATCGCTTGTCCCGCAGGGAAAGTGGTTCATAAAGTGACACCTGGCAGAGGCTCTGCACGGCACTTCCATCTCAGCCGCCATGAAGGCGCTGATACGTTCATAAAAGACACAAAGCTGAACAGGAACGTCCCCGGATCGCCTGCGGCAGAGGCGAAGTGGTTCGCAAAGCTGTTCAGGAAACCGAGCCTTTCGCCTGCGCGAGGTACTCGGTCGGGGTCTGGCCCGTCACGCGGCGGAAGAGGCGCGTGAAGTGCTGCGGGTGCTCGAAGCCGAGCGAGAAGGCGGTCTCGGACACGGTCATGCCGGAGAGGAGCCGCTCCCGGGCGAGCCGCACGAGGTGCTCGCGCATGAGCGTGCGGACGTTGCCGCCCGTCTCGCGGCGGATGACGTCCGTGAGGTATCCGGCCGAGAGGAAGAGCCGCTCGGCGAACCACGAGACCGCGGGGAGCCCGTCCCTGCGGAGGGCGTCCGAGGCGCAGTAGTCGGTGAGGAGCTTCTCGAACCGCGCGAGGACATCATGCGAGACCTCAGGGCGGGCCGAGAACTGCCGCTCGTGGAAGCGCCGGCAGTAACTGAGGATGAGCGAGATGTAGTCGACGAGGATCCCGCGCTGCACCTGGTCGGCCGGGCGGGCGAGTTCGTCGCGCAGTTCCGTGAGGAGCGTGATCAGGATCCCGCGCTCCTCCGCGGTCATCTGGAGCGCCTCGTTCACCGAGTAGGAGAAGTACGAGAACTCGTGCATCCTCGCGGCGAGCGCAGTCCCGGCAATGAGCTCGGGCGAGAAGAGGAGCGCCCAGCCGCGGATGCGGAACACCTCGCCGTTGTCGGGAACGCCGCCGACCTGTCCCGGCCCCACGCAGATGAGCGTGCCCGCCTCGTAGCGGTAGCTGCCGGCGCCGTAGCCCAGGTCCTCGAAGCTGTCGTCGCGCAGGAAGAGCGCCCAGACCCCGAAGCGGCAGCGGCAGTGCCGGATGGGCGGGAGCTCGGCGTAGTCGATCACGCTCACGAGCGCATGCCGGTCCTCGGCGCCGACGAAGGCGTTGTAGTCGTGCACGGTGCGGGCTTCAAGGTCGGGCTTCATGGCGGGCGGGATCCTCCGGGCGGGTTGCAGAAAATTTTAGCCCTCGCCCTTCCCGCACACTTCCTTCATGCTTCGTGTCCCTGCCGGAGACCCGTTTTGATCAGAAACCGCGGAACGGGTAGGCATTCCCAGGAATCGGGTTAACGTCCGCGCAACTCCTCTCCTTACGCTCTGAAGCAAGGAAAAGAGCGCTTTGAACCGGAGGGAACAATGAAGCGATATCTCATCATCGGCGCCAGCGGCGGCACGGGCCGGGTGATCACCCGCAGGCTCCTCGCCGACACGGACGCCCTGCTCACGCTCGTTGCGCGCCGCGCGGACCGCGTCCTCACGGAAACGCCCCGCACCCGCGTGATCGCGGGCGACGCCTCGGACCCCGCCTTCGTCGCCCGGGTGCTCCCGGGGCATGACGCGGTGCTCTCGCTTGTCTCCGGGCCGGAGCTCCCGAAGGTCGCCGCGAACCTCGTGCGCGCTATGGAGGCGGGAAGCGGAACGAAACGCCTCGTGCTCACCGCCGCGGTCGGCATCTACAACGAAATCCCCGACGACATCGACGGCGAGGACAACCTCGAGCACGAGCCGCTGCAGCGCCCGAACCGCGAGGCCGCGGACATCGTGGAGGCGAGCGCGCTCAACTGGACAGTGCTCCGTCCCGGGTACCTCAGGGACGGGGACGAGCACGACTTCGTATTCACCCAAAAGGGCGAGCCCGCCCGCGGTTACGTCACCACGCTCCCCTCCTTCGCCCGCCTCGTGCGTGACGTGCTCGCCGACGAGACGCTGATGAGCCGGCGGAGCGTGAGCATCACGCGCGACGCCCGCGCCGGCGGCTGATCCCGTCAAGACACCGGAAAGATTCCTGAACCAATTCCTTTCATTCAAAGGAGACAACCATGTCGGAATTCATCACCACGGCCAACACCTCCCGCCGCACGTTCCTCCGCTCGACTCTGCTCGCCACGGGCGGGCTGCTCTCGGGCCAGGCCTTCGCGGCCTCCGCCGCCGCGGGCGCAGCAAACACCGGCGCCGCAGCGGGATCGATGGAGTTCGTCAGGCTCAACAACGGCGTCGAGATGCCGATCCTCGGCTACGGCACGCTGCGGATCCCGCGCGAGAAGTGCGCCGACTGCGTCGCACAGGCGATCCGCACCGGCTGGCGCCTCATTGACACCGCGAAGAACTACTCGAACGAGGTGCAGGTGGGCGAGGGCATCCGCAGGAGCGGCATTGACAGGAAGGAGCTCTTCGTCACGACGAAGCTCTGGATCAAGGACTACGGCTACGAGCAGGCCAAGGCGGGGTTCGAGGCCTCGTGCAGGCGCCTCGGTCTCGACTACATCGACCTCTACCTGCTCCACCAGCCCTTCGGCGACGTGCACGGCGCCTGGCGCGCCCTTGAGGAGCTCCATGCCGAAGGGCGCATCCGCGCGATCGGCGTCTCGAACTTCTTCCCGGACCGCCTCACCGACCTCATCCTCACCTCGAAGGTCGTCCCCGCGGTGAACCAGATCGAGTTCTCGCCCCACTTCCAGCGCTGGAGCGACAAGCGCGAGAACGAGGAGGCCGGGACGCTCGTCGAGTCCTGGGGGCCGCTCCTCTCGGGCATGTACCCGGAGGTGTTCGACGAGCCCGTTCTGAAGGAGATCGCCGCCGCGCACGGGAAGACCGTCGCCCAGGTGATCCTGCGCTGGCTCACGCAGAACGGCGTGATCACCGTCGTGAAGACCGAGCGCCCGGAGCGCATGGTCGAGAACCTCGGGAGCATGAGCTTCCGCCTCACGGCCGAGGAGATCCAGCGCATCGCCTCGCTTGACCGCCGCCATACGATGTACAAGGACCACCGGTCCGCGAAGGACGTCCGCTGGTTCCACAACGAGGCGACGCGTCCCGAGTGAGTCTTGAGAATCGGCCGCAGTCAGACCGCCCCTGACTTCAATGAAAACTGAGAGAAGCCCGTTCCGGTTTTGCCGGGGCGGGCTTTTCCGTTCTCGCAATGACCGCCGATGAGACCCCGGCCGCCGCTCCGCCGCCGCTTCCGGCGGGGTTGCCGTTCCACAGGGTTGCTCCTCGTCAGATCACATTTTCAATCTCAGGAAAATTGCATTTAAATGAAACTAGTTCCATCTTTAATTTATCTTGGTGATTTTCCTGAAATTTTATTTTAAAAAACCATTGACAACCGCAGCCGGATGCTGTGTAATCATGGCCGTGCCGATTCACTTCGACCTGAAATTATACTTTCAACGAGGATCAAAGATGACCGCTTCATCCGATCTTAAGTCGACGCCGATCCGTCTCTGGCTCGCCCGCCGCATCATCGAGGAACAGAGCAACATCGCCGAGCTCGGCCGGAGCCTCGGCGTCACGCGGAGCTGCGTGAGCAACTGGTACGCGGGCACGAGCCGCATCCCGGCGCGGTTCCTGCGCGGACTCGGCCGACTCTTCGGCGAGGACCCAGTCACGCTCGCCGAGCTCTACATCGAGAGCTACGAGCCCGACATCGCCGAGATCCTGCTGCCCGCCCTGCGCGAGGCCAGGAAGGAAACCGCCGCCCTCAACTGACCTTTCCTTCTCACCGCGGAGGATGAGCACCGCCGGGCGCAATTGAAAGCGCGCGCCGCCCGGAAAGGGCCTCCCCGTCCTCCCTGCCTGATCGGAATGGGCAGGTTTTGCGGAGGATGCGAAGCATCCGCATCCGCCTTGGCACCCTAAACTTTTGAGAAGCAGACAAACGGCTTCAACGGAGCCGGAACAACAGACTTCTCCCACGGAAATCAAGGTGCTTTCATGACCGAAAAGAATGTCCTGATCGTCTCGGGCCACCCGTCGCCCGACGCGTCCTTTGCCAACCGCACGATCCTCGAGGCCGTAGCCGAGGCGCTGCCCGCGGCCGAGATCGACCGCCTTGACCGCGGCTACGACGTCGCCGCCGAGCAGGCGAAGCTCGAGAAGGCTGACGTGATCGTCCTCGAGTTCCCGCTCTGGTGGTACTCGTGCCCCGCGCTCATGCACGGCTGGTTCGAGGAGGTGCTCGCCTTCGGCTTTGCCTACGGCTCGGGCGGCACGAAGCTCAAGGGCAAGAAGCTCCTTCTCTCCTTCACCTCGGGCTCCCCCGAGGAGAACTACCGCGAGGGCGGCCCGCAGAACTTCTCCGTCGAGGCGTTCCTCCCGCCCTTCCGCCAGACCGCCGCGATGTGCTCAATGGAGTTCGCGGGCTACGTCTACTCGGGCGGGTATCTCCCTGACCCGGCGCTCGCCGAGGCGCTCGGCACGAAGGCCCGCGAGCACGCCCGCCGTCTCGTCGAGAAGATCGAGTCCCTTTGATTTCCGAAGGAGCACGTGATCATGCGTTTCCTCGTCACCGTCCGCATCCCTGACCGCGCCGCCGTGGCGCCCCTCGTTCCCATGCACCTCGCATACCTCAATGCCGAGACCGACGCCGGTCACTTCCTCGCCTTCGGCGCCTTCGCTGACGGCTCGGGCGGGTGGCTGATCGCCGAGGCCGAGTCCCTAGGCGCCCTCGAGAGCATCCTCGCGAAGGATCCCGCCGCCGCCGTGAAGTCCGTCACCTACTCGCCCGAGGAGATTCACGTCGGGCGCGTGGGAGCCCTCACCGTCGGCTGACCGCCCCCGGGACACGCCCGTCTGTAAACAGAGACGGGAGGGCGGGATCAAACCACAGATCAGGCCGGATCCGGAGCCGTTCTCTCCTCCAGCAGGCTTCCGGACCCGGCCATTTCATGGCTGGTCGGAATCAATAACGGGCCTCGGAACAGGCCGGACCGGGGCCGCACGCCGGGAGTGCCTTCTGAAGCTTCCCGAAGCCTTTGGCGGCCCCGTCGATCTGAACTAGAATTGCGCTTTCCAAGCCCAACTTCCGTTTCAGGAAACCGTCCGCCGTGTCCGACCGTCCCTATCGCTTTCTCTTCGCCTGCCCCCAGACCGTCTTTGACGTGAGCAACGGCGCCTCCATGCAGGTCTACTCCATCCTGCAGGAACTTTCGCGCCGCGGCATCCAGACGGCGAGCTTCTGCGGCGGCATCTTCGACGACCCCGCCGGCATCGCCCGCATCCCGAACCTGAGAAAGCAGATCGAGGACAACAAGGAGAAGTCGATCCTCATCAACAAGGACGCCTCCGGCAACCCCGAGAACCCGATCACGCACTGGTTCTTCACGGGCTTCCACTCGACCGAGTGGAACGAGATGACGCATGACGAGGAGTCGAACTTTTTGAACAAGTTCACCGAGATCCTGCGCACCTGGAAGCCCGACTTCGTGCTCGGCTACGGCTGCGACCCGGTCTGCCGGTCGATGTGGATGGAGGCGCGCCTCTTCGGCATCCCGACGGGGTACCTGATCTGCAACGGCAACCACCATCACTTCCGCTTCCCGCTCCACGACATCGTGCTCTGCGACTCGCACGCGACAGCCGAGGTCTACAAAAAGG
>NZ_JAUNSF010000002.1:70771-91169 GCF_030539355.1 Sutterella sp. | reverse complement strand
GCCAACTGAACAGCTGTTCAGTTGGCGGCTGTACCGGAATTTGGGAAATTCACGAAGGTGGACGCGGGGTTCCTCAGACTCTGCGCCTATGAGACGTTCCTGAGGCGCCACCCCGAGCACATCGGCGAGCTCCGGGTGCTCGACCGGAGAACGGACCGCAATATCAGCTGCGCGCACTCGACCGACCTCTACCCGGGCTTCACGCTCGCCGTGAAGGACACGATCGATCCGGAGCTCGCGCGCCGCCTGGCGCTCGCGCTCTACTCGATGCCGCCCACGGAGGAAGGCATGCGCTGGGACGTGCCGACGAACTTCTCGCGCGTCGACGAGCTCCTGAAGGGCCTGCGCATCGGCCCCTGGGAGTACCTGAACGAACCGCCCCTCAAGGAGTTCATTCTGGACAACCACCCCTGGTTCATTCTGGCCGCGGCGATCTTTCTCGGCCTCATCCTCCACGGCTGGCGCACCGAGAGAATCGCGAGCCGCCGCGGCGAACAGGTGAGAGACCTGATGCAGCGCGACCTCGTGCACGCCGAGCGCCTCGAGCACATGCAGCGCGCGGGCGTGGTCTCGCAGCTCTCGAGCCTCTTCGCGCACGAGGTGAAGGAGCCGCTCGCGAACGCCTCGCGCCATGCACAGGGGCTCGTCCGGGAGCTCGAGCAGGGCACGGCGGATCCGGCGAAGATGACCGAGGTCGTCGAGAGAATCGTCGAGGAGACGGACCGGGCGAGCGAGATCGTCGAGCGCGTGCGCGCCTACGCCAAGGGCCAGGGGCGGAAGCGCGAGCGCATCCGGGTCGACTACCTGATGAACGAGTGCGTGCGCGTGTGGCGTCTCTACACCCCGAAGCCCGTCACGAGCAGCGTGAAGCTCTCCGATCCGGATCTGGAGATCATCGGCTGCGGGTTCGAACTCGGCGTCGCCTTTCTGAACCTTCTCAAGAACGCCCGCGAGGCGGTGGCCGGACAGGAGAAGCCGTATGTGAGCTTCTCGTGCCGCACCGAGGACGGCCGCGCCGTCTTCGAGGTCGCCGACAGCGGCACGCCGCCGACGGACGAGCTCCTCGGCCGCCTCGGCGCCCCGGCCTCGAGCGCCAGGGGCCTCGGACTCGGACTCTCGATCGTCACGAACATCGTCGAGAGCCACGGCGGCACGATCGCCTTCGAACGGGGGCCAGGAGGTCTCCTCACGGGACTCCTCGTGCGCGTGACGCTCCCCCTTCCCTCTTCCGAAAAGCCGGAGGGCGAGTCATGAGAGCAGTCCTCGCGTTCCTCCTCCTCGCTCTCTCGGCCGCGCTCTGCGCCGCCGCTCCGGCAGCGGAGCGCCCCTTGCGCATCGCGGTGCACAACTTCGTCCTCCCCGAGGACGACGAGAACATCATTGAAGCCACGCGCCGCGCGCTCGAGCCGCTCTTCGCCGACCGCGGGCTCAGGATGACGATGAGCCTCTTCACGGACTTCGAGCAGCAGGCGATCGACCCGGAGACCGACCTCATCCTGTCGACGGCCGGCTTCGTGCGCATGGTGACCGGGGTGAGACTGCAGCCGATCGCGACCATCGTCGGCCGCCCCGGGTCGGATGCGAACCGCGCCGAGGGCGCGGCGGTCATCGTGAGGACCGAACGGACGGACCTGCAGACCCTGGGCGACCTTCGAGGCCGGAGCATCTCGGCGAAGAACCCGAAGGGGTTCCACGGCTGGCACATCGTCCTGGGCGAGATCGTCAAGTTCGGCGCCGACCCGGACCACTTCTTCGGCAACGTCCACTTCTCGGGCGACATCAACTCGACCGAGCGCATCGTGGGCCGCGTGCTCGCGGGCGAGTCGGACGCGGGGTTCCTGAGGCTCTGCGCCTACGAGGGGTACCTGAGAAGCCACCCGCAGGACGCCGGGAAGCTCCGTGTGCTCGACCGCCGCATGGACACCGAGCACGTCGCCTGCGCCCACTCGACCGACCTCTACCCGGGCTTCACGCTCGCCGTGAAGAACTCGATCGATCAGGACCTCGCGCGCCGGATCGCGCTCGCGCTCTATTCGATGCCGCCCACCGCGAGCGGCGCGCACTGGGACGTGCCGACGAACTACACACGCGTCGACGAACTCCTGAAGTCGCTCAAGATCGGCCCCTGGAAGTACCTGCGGCAGCCCACGTTCGGAGAGTTCGTGCGCCGCAACGCGCCCTGGGCCATCCTCATCGCCGCCATCTTCCTCGGGCTCCTGCTCCACAGCTGGCGCGCCGAGGTGATCGCCCGCCGCCGCGGCGAGCAGGTGCGGGCGCTCATGCAGCACGATCTCGAGCAAGCCGAGCGGATCAACCAGATGCAGCGCGCCGGCATGGTCGCGCAGCTCTCGAGCCTCTTCGCGCATGAGCTGAGGCAGCCCCTCGCGAGCGCCTCGCTCTACGCGCAGGGTCTTGCGCGTCAGCTGAGAAAAGGCCTCTTCAACGAGGAGAGGATGACCGGCGTCGCGAAGAAGATCGTCGAGGAGACGGAGCGCGCGAGCGAGATCGTCGAGCGCGTGCGCGGCTATGCGAAGGGACAGGGCCAGGAGAGAAAGCGGATCGCGGTCGAGGAGCTCATGACCGAGAGCCTGCGCATCTGGCGCGTCTACCTGCCGAAACCGATCCCGTGCCGCATGAAGTGCCCGCCCGCGTCGGCCGCGGTAACGGGCTCGCCCTTCGAGCTCGGCATCGCACTCGTGAACCTCCTGAAGAACGCCCGCGAGGCGGTCTCGCGCCGCCCCGATCCGTTCGTGAGCTTCCGCGGCAGGGTCTCGAAGGGCAACGTCGTGATCGAGGTGGCCGACAGCGGCGAGCCGCCCGCCGACGAGCTTCTACGCCGCCTCGGCGCGCCCGCCTCGAGCGCCAAGGCCGAGGGCCTCGGGCTCGGACTCTCGATCGTCTCGAACATCATCGAGGGCCACGGCGGGCGGATTGAATTCCTGCGGGGGCCCGAGGACGGCCCCACCGGTCTCCTCGTGCGGGTGACGCTTCCCCTCGCGCCGCCCGAACACACGGTCGCGGCCTCCGCGCAGAACAACTTGAATGACAACAAAGACAAAAAGGGAAAATCCAAATGACAGAACCCGTGATCCGCATCGTTGACGACGAGCCGCAGCTTCATGACGCGCTCGCCTTCGTGCTCGAGAACGAGGGCTATGCCGTGCGGCACTACTACAGCGCCGAGGAGTTCCTCGCGCAGGACCTCGTCTCCGACCCGGGATGCGCCATCCTCGACGTGCGCATGGGCGGCATGAGCGGTCTCGTGCTGCACCAGGAGATGCGAAAGCGCGGCATTGCGCTTCCCGTGATCTTCCTCTCCGCGCACGGCGACATCGACATGGCCGTGACCGCGATGGAAGGGGGCGCCGTCACCTTCCTCACGAAGCCCCCGAAGGTCGAGAAGCTTCTTGACTCCGTCGAGAAGGCCCTGAAGCGCAGCGCTTCGGCCGAGCCCGAGGAGGACGTCATGGCCGCGCGCGCCGCCTTCAACGCGCTCTCCGCGCGCGAGCGCCAGGTGGCGCTCCTCGCGGGCGAGGACTTCCCGAACCGGCAGATCGCCGAACGCCTTGAGATCGCGGTGCGCACGGTGGAATTTCATCGCGCGGGCGCCATGCGCAAGCTCGGCTGCCATGACGCGGCCGAACTCAAGAGGAAACTCATCGCCGCGGGCGCGCTCGAGGAAAAGAAGTGAAAAAAAAGGGAACCGGCAAAGAGGTCCGGTTCCCGTTTCTGAAGGAGTTGACGCCCCCAAAGGTTCCCACAGCCGTGGGGGCGAGACTCGGAGAAAAGTTCTTTTTCGTGCGGCTCCGGTCTAGACCGTCACCTGCATCAGCGAGTTGAGCTGGCCCGCGTACAGGATGAAGAGTCGCAGGCACATCATGCCGGTGATCGCGCAGAGGCCCGAGATCCAGAACACGGAGGCCGAGTGGCCCCTCATGCAGATGCCGAGCACGAGCGGGATGCCGAAGCCGATGCCGATGGCACCGATCCAGAAGACCTGCGCCCAGACACCCTCGGTGAAGGCGTCGATCGAGGCCTGGTCGGCGGCCATGCCGAAGACCATCGACATCGCGATCATGAAGATGCAGGCGAGTTCGATCGCCATCATCGGCCACTCAGCCTTGTGCAGCAGGTGCAGCGAATCGGAGTTCGCGGGCTCGTGGAAGAACCCGACAGCGATGAGCTTCGCCGCGGCGGTGCCGGCGGAGACGCCGGAGGCCACGAAGAGCGCGGGGAGCACGGCCGTGTTGATGAGCGGGTAGCGGATCAGCGCCGAGATCAGGAAGCCGGTGTACGCGCAGATGCCGAAGGCAAAAATGAGCGCAAACCAGGTGATCCCGCCGCGGTGACCGTTGAGCCACTCGCCGATCGTCTCAATCAGCCGCCCGAGACGCCCAAGCCACTTGAAATCGTGCCTCAGCGCGATCACAGTGCAGAGCGCCGTGAGCGGGATGTAGAAGAGCAGCATCATCACGCCGACGCTCATCACCGAGGTCGGGTTGTAGAAGACGAGGATTCGCCAGAAGAAGAGCGGATTCGTCAGATCGAGCACGAGGCAGAGCATGCCGAGCAGGATCGTCCCGAGCGAGAGGAGGCTCGCCGCCTTGAAGAGCGGCGTGTCCTCGCGGATTCCGCGCAGCTTCATCATCGAGAGGATCACGCCGAGTGAGCCGCCCGAGATGCCGGCGAGGAAGAGGTAAACAGCGATCGGCCACGGCCAGGCGACGCCCTGCGAGAGCCCGATCGTAAAGTCAAGAACGTCATCCATATCAGACTCCGGTTTTCACGACGGGGATGTACCTGAGCGAGGGCTCAGTGCCGAGCCAGGGACGGATGCGCACCGTGTCCTTCGTCTTGAGCAGCCTGCTCACGAGCGACTTCGGGTCGTTGGCATCGCCGAAGGTGAGCGCGTGGAAGCGGCAGCGTTCAACGCAGCCCGGAAGCTCGCCGGCGGCGAGATTCTTCTCGTGCATGCAGAAGTCGCAGTTGTCCGCAACCTTCGTCTCCTCGTTGATGTAACGGGCGTTGTACGGGCACGCGGCGATGCAGTACTTGCAGCCGACGCAGCGGCCCGGGTTCATCGTGACGATGCCGGTGGCAGGGTCATGATGGCAGGCGCCCGTCGGGCAGACCTTCACGCACGGCGAGTCCTCGCACTGCTGGCACGACACGCGGATGTAGCGGCGGTCGGGCCCGGCCATGCGTTCAAGGAGCACGCGCGAGCGTCCCGGCGGCAGGTGGTTGGTTTCATTGCAGGCGCGTTTGCACTCGCCGCAGCCGACGCACTTGTTCTGGTCAAAGACCAGCACATAGTGGGGCTGGCGGCCGTCCGGGGTGTCCGTGGAACACCCGGAGAGCGAAAACACAATGAGACCGCCGACGCCCGCCGATAGGAGATTTCTTCTCTGGATCTTTTCAGTCACAGTTGTCTCCGTTGCGGATCCGCGCCTCCTTGACCGAATTGGAGGGGGAAAGCGCGGTTCCGCATGGGGTTAATGGGGGAAGCGCAGGGCGGGTCTCACTTCGTGAGGATCGCCTTCTTCTCGGCGGCGCTGAGATAGCCGCCGTTGTCGATGATCTTCTGAGCCTTCAGGATGTAGCCCTCGGCCGTCTGGACGCGCTCAAGGAGATAGCGCGGAGCGTGGACGCCCCAGGAGCCGTCTTCCTCGACCTGGTCGTAGATTTCCTGGGCCTTGTCGACCATGAGGCGGACCTCGGTCTGGTCCTCAGGCGTCAAACGCGTGACCTCGAGGAGCTGCTTGACGCGCTCGAGGCCGTTGCCGACCTTCTCGAACACGGCCTTCACAGGACGCTGCCACTTCTCGATCTCGAAGTAGATGGCGGACTGGTCGGCATAGCGCAGACCCTCGTCAAGCGTCGAGTTGTTCGGGCTGTGGCAGCCCTGGGCCTCGCCGGAGAGCGTGTAGTCGGCCGGCGTGGCACGGCCGCACGACCAGACGATGTCGACGAACGGGCGCTCGTTCTCGTCGAGCGCATACGTCCAGAGGCGCTCGCCTTCCTTGGCGTCCGCGGCCTTCACGTACGTGCGGGCCTTCGGGTCGACGTTGATCTTGTAGAGGTGCGAGCGGCGCACGGCGTTGTAGTACTGCTCGACGCCGTCCTCTCCCTGGAATTCCTCCGGAGCGGGGATGTTCGGCATGTGGCAGGCCACGCACGTGGTCTTGGCATGCGCGTCGGTCTTCGCGAAGACCTTCTTCTGGACTTCGTGGCAGTCGCCGCACTCCTGCTTCATCGCGGGGGCGGTGATCGAGGTCATCCAGTCGGGGCGGCCCACGCGCTGCTGGTCATGGCAGCTGATGCAGGTGAGGCCCTTGCTGTAGTGGGTCGTGAGCGCATGCTCCTCGACCTTCTGGTTGTAGACCTTCGTGAGGAGCTTCTTCTGCTCCTCGACGGTCTGCGGACCCTCATGGCGGGCCGGGTCGAGCTTCAGGGACTCGACGAACGCTTCCTGACCGGGAAGATCGAACTTCACGGGCGGATACGGATCGGCCGCTTCGGCAGCCCAGGCCGCGCCGGCGAAGAGGATGGCGAGCGCGACGCCCGTTCCCTTCATCAGATGGTTGGAGATCTTGGTCATTTTCAAATCCTTTGCGTGTTCGGTGCTCTTTGAACAGCTTTCTCAAGCTTGGCGATTCAGTTCTCAGGGGCTCTCGAGAATGTCAACGTCGATGTGCTCGGCGATGAAGTCCGCGTAGTCATCCTCGAGGTACGTCCTCGAATAGAGGTACACGGTGCCGATGCTGGTCTCCGTGTAGCGGATGTCCTGACGCTTCGGGTCCTTCGAGATCTGCTGGAGGATTTCCTGAATCTGCTCGGGCGTGAAATTGAAGGGAGGCTGCTGGAAGGTCTCGACGACGACGGGCCGCGGGTAGATGCGGGACGATTCACGCACAAGGTCACAGAGCTGCTCGACCGGGTTGTTCTTCGCGGAAAGAATTCGCGCGTAGGTGCACGAGAGGAGCGGGCGGTAGTGGTAGTACTCGACGTTGTCCCAGCTCACGAGCTTCGCGAGTCCGCAGTCACTCTCGAGGGTTTCGGCGAGGATGTCGCTGAAATACTCCTCGGTGATCAAACGGGGCTCGACCGGAGCCGCGGCGGCTGCCTCGGCCTTTTCCCGGGCCTCGGCGGCCTCTGCGATGGAGGTCGTCTTCTCAAGGTCCCCGGCGATGAGGCTGCGGAGCAGTTCGCGGCGGGTGAACGCCTCGCGCTGCGCACGCATCGTCGGAAGCTTCGACTGGTTCTCGGCGCGCTTCACCTTGTCGCGGGTGGGCGGCGGCACGAACGACACCTGGCCGGGCTTGCGCCCGAAGGTCTCGTCCATCTGCCGGTCGGCCGACTCGAGGAGTTCCTCGACCTCGGGCTCCGGCGCCGTCGCGGCGCGTTCGCGGAACACTTCGAAAAGCTCGGCGCGCGTCATCAGCTCGACCCTGCGGCTCTTCTCAGTGACGATGTCAATGAGAATGAGCGAGTCGGCCTTGCGGCGCGAGAGGCGCTTCGCCTCGGTGCCCGTGGCTTCCGTCATCTCGGGGGTTTCCATTCCAGTTTTCTCCTGGTTCAAGTCACGCGGTTAGAGAAGGCCGGCCGACTTCATCACGGGGATGACGTAGTCGAGCTGGTAGTCCTTGAGGCACTTCTCGGTGACGCCGCCGGTCTGCACGTCAAAGCCCATGAGTTCGTAGAACATGTCGAAGCTCTTCTCCATGTCGTCCCGGTCCATGCGGATCGTGCCCTTGGTGAACGGCTTCTTGTCCTTGTCGTGCAGGATCCACTCCGGATACTTGTCGTGCTCCTGACGCATGTTCTTGGTCTTGAGCTGCAGCTGCGTGTAGGCGCGCTCGAGCACGAACGCACGGCGGCCGGCATGGTCGAGCTCGTCCTGGGACATGTTGATGCCCGTGACGGCGCGGAAGACCTTGCTCTCCATCTCGATGTCGCCGATGTAGTTGCGTTCCTTGAGCGGCGAGAGCTCCCAGGGCGAGGCCCACGAGCAGAAGCCGAGCATGTCATGCAGTTCCTTGCGGGCGATGACCCAGAGCAGACGCTTCATCTTGTAGATGTTCGTCGGCTTGTAGTCGCCGATCGCGTCAACGGCGTCCTCGCTCTCCCAGAAGTGGGCGGCGATGCGCTTCTGCTCATGGATCGGCAGGCTCGAGCGCGTGAAGTTCACGGTGCCGTGCGCCATCGGATCGCGGTTGTAGAGGCAGTTGAGAACGCATCCGACCTGGCCGTCGTCCTCGTTGGCGTGGTGCTTCGGATGACCGCAGTTCCAGTAGGCCGTGCTCTTGGTGTTCTGCCACTCGCTCTCGGGCACGCCGAAGTGCTCGAGGAGCTTCGGCGTCGTCTCGCCGAGCCAGAAGCCGAACTCGCCCTTGCGATAGGCGATGCGGTTGAGGATGTCCTTGAGGATCATCGGGTCCGGATTGTCGATCTTGCTCCAGTCGATCGACTTGTACTCCTCCTCGGAGAGGAACTTCTTCCAGTAGCCCTTCGTGTGGAAGTGACGGAAGTCACGCTGCAGGCAGCCGTAGTTGCACCAGATGCCGAGGTCGTCCATGACCTGGGTGCCGACGAGGCAGGCCTCGCGGGAGACCGGCTTCTTCGTGTCGGCGACGAGGCTCGGGAACCACCAGCGGCCGTAGAGGGCCATGCAGGTCTGTTCCGTGATCGGGTTGATGTTGTACTTGGCGGCCGTCTCGTCGTCGCGGACCACGGAGTAGCAGCGGATCGGGCAGGCGTAGCAGCCGGTCGTGCGGACGTGGTAGTTCCAGAGCGAGTTGCCCATGTAGTACGGGGCCGAGCAGGTGCGGTAGGCGATGTGGTTCACGTCGCGCACGTCGTCGGTGAGGACGACGGGCGGGTTCGCGGCACCCCAGACGCGGCCCGGGACGCCGTTCCAGCGCGAGCGGGCGGCATGGTACTCAAAGAGCGGCATCGGGATCTCGGGGACGACCGTCTGCGTGTGCGCGCCGAGGATGGCGCGGTGGCTGTCGATGAGAGCCTCCCACTCCTCGGGAGTGGCGTGGATGTGGATGGCCTGGTCGCCGCGGACGACGATGGCCTTCATCTTCTTGCGGCCGAAGATGCCGCCCACGCCGCCGGCGGAGTGGCTCTTGTCGACCATCATGTTCGACATGGGAACGAGGTTCTCGCCGGCCGGCCCGATCACGCCGATCGAGTAGTCGTCGCCGATCTCGTGGCTGAGCGCGGCGGCGGCACGGCGGGTGCCCTGGTTCCAGATGAAATGCGCGTCGCGGATTTCAATCTTGTCGTTGTTGACGTAGATGTAGCAGGGGGACTTGGCCTCGCCTTCGATGATGAAGAAGTCCCAGCCGGCGAACTTCATCTTGTGGGCGAGCTCGCCGCCGACGTGGGCGGAGGCGACGAGGGACTGCGGCCACGAGGTGGGCCACAGGCAGGTCATGGCGGTGCGGCCCGAGCAGATGGCGCCGGTGCCGGAAATCGGACCCGGGGCGATGATCACCTTGTTCTCAGGGGAGTCGAAGCTCGTTCCCGGGGGCACTTCCTCAAAGAGGACCTTGTAGCCGATGCCCGTGCCGCCGAGCACTTCCTGGAAGCGCGGGAGCGTGGGCTCGACGGTGATCTTGCCCGTCGTGAGGTTGATGCGAGCGCCTTTGCCGGTGTAGCCGTATCTCTTCTTGGTATCGGTCATTTTCTAATTCATTCCGAGTGATGAGTCTTCTCAGCGGTGGCAGATGCTGCACTGCGCCGCGTTCTCGTTCGGGAGATAGCCGTGCGGAGCGCGGCGATCCTCTTCCTTCGAGCGGTCGAACCAGGGGACGTAGCGGATGGCGGCGGCCGGGCAGGCCTTCACGCACTTCGGATCGCCGTGGCAGAGGAAGCACTTCGAAGCCTTGTTCTCCTCGACGTCGAAGGTCATCATGTCCCACGGGCAGGCCTTCTCACAGAGATGGCAGCCGATGCAGCGCTCCTTGACCACGACGCGGGCGCCGGTCTCTTCATCGACCTGGATGGCGCCCTGCGGGCAGGCGTTGGCGCAGGGAACGGGGTGCGGGCACTGACGGCAGGTGTCCTGCACGACGAGGCCGTTGCCCCAGGCGCCGTACGCCGGAGGCATGCGGTTGATGCCGTTCGGGCCGAACATGGTGTTGCGCGTCATGCGGATGCGCGTGAGGCGGGGATCGGCCTTGCCTTCGTTGAACTCGGTGCAGGCGAGTTCGCAGCGGTGGCAGGCGACGCAGAGGTTGGGGTCGGCGATGATGAGACCCTGAGCGGTCTCAAGGATCACGTACGGACGCTCGCCCGTCTTTGCCTTCGCGTCGGCCATGAGCGCAACCGCGGCGGCCGCGGAAGCGGCCTTGAGGAAGCCTCGGCGGGTGAAATCGCGGGGCAGCGACAGTTTGTCGAGGATGTCGTTGATGTCCATGGAAAGTCTCCTAGGGGTTTCTTTTGGTTCCGGGGCGGTGGAGAAGCCGTCCGGCCTTGAGAAAGGGGCCCGGGCCGGGTCGTCGCCGTAAAGAGGAGGACTTATCCGAGGAATGCGTGCGCTGACGGGATGCCGCTGGTGTGATGGTCTTCCCTTGAGAGCGGAAGGCAGCGGAGGAAACGGCTCGCTTGGAGGCGCAGCCGTCCGGGATGACGTGCTGCGGCCGGACTGCTTCAGGGCAGTGCCGGCGTGGGGTCCGAGGTCTCTCCTTCTTCCTTCAAGGAAAACCATCGTTTCGGATCGCTCCTGCTTTCGGGCGGGCGGTGCGCTCCCGAGGAAGGTGTCGCCATTGATGTTCGTCCTGGTCCGGGACGGCGGCTCCCTTCGTTCTGCGGGAAGCACCTCCGGCTTCTCCGGCCGGGGCGTTCTTGAGACGGTGGGCATCCGGGCGCGGCGCGTTCTTTTTAATGTCTTCTCCTCTTTCCAGAGGCGGCCGTGGCTCGAATCACCATAATTGTTTCATTGCGGCACCGTTAGGTAGTTTGATTTTCGTCACGGGTTATCTCTTTGTATTGGCCCGCGACAAAGTGCAAAAGCAGCTTTACACAGTCAAAAGCAAGTGAAAATGATTCTCAGTTGTTTACAGGAATTACCCGCGCGTGCGCGCGCGTCGTGAATTCCTTGTTTATCATCAAAGATCCCGGATGCAAAGAAATTCCTTCAGCCGCTCAAGGAAAAACTTTGGGGCGCCGTTCATCGCTTATTCGAGAATGAATCTCATTAGCCGGATTCGCAATTCCTGACAAAAACTGCTAAGATTTTTCGCGGTCCGGATCTGTTTATTTTCAGGCAGAGCGTTCGTCCATTTTGGAACAACGCCGTTAGGTAGCGGTCAATTTCGTTATTCCAATAGTGAATAGCGATTTGAATTCAAGCCTTTTCCCGCTGTTCCTTAAATGAATAACGACTGAAACAATCAGGAATCTGCCCCACCATGAAAAGTTTTCTGCTCCGGCCCTTCGAGCTGCCGCAGGCCTGGCGCGAGCCCGAGCCTCAGATCACGCGGCTCTGCGAGAGCTTCGGAGCTTCGCTTGCCGAGGACATCACCGCCGAGGCTGACGCGCCCGCCTATGACATGGCGCTGCGCGACGGCTGGGCCGTGTGCGCGGCGGACGCCGCCCCGCGCGTGATTGACGCCGGAAGCGTTGAAAACGGTCACGCGGCTCAGGCGCTCGCCCCCGGCCATGCCCGCTGGGTCAACACCGGCGGACCGGTGCCCGCGGGCGCGGACGCCGTGATCGCAGCGGACGACCCCGCCGACACCGAGCGCGCCCAGGCCTCGATCGAAGCCGGCCGCCACGTGATGCGCGCCGGGGCCGAATGGCGCTGCGGCGACCCTCTGATCAGGAAGGGCACGCCGATCGGCGCGGCCGAGATGGCGCTCCTTCTCGAGGCCGGCATCGACCGCGTGCGCGTGCTCATGCCGCCCGAGGTGGGCGTGATCGCCACCGGCAATGAATTGAAGGACCTCTACTGCCAGGGAGAGCCCGGGCCGCTGCGCGTCTCGAGCAACTCGTGCTACCTGAGGAGTCTGCTGCTCTCGCTCGGCGTGAAGCGCGTCCACACGCTCTCGGCCCCTGATGACGAGGAGGAGATCGCCCGCGCGCTCGCCGGGCTCGCCCGCCGCACGCAGTTCATCCTCACGATCGGCGGCACCGGAGGGGGTCTCAAGGACCTCACGCGCCGCGCGATCCTTGCCGCGGGCGGCAGGATCTTCGACGAGACGCGCTGCCGGGGCGGGGCGCTCCCCTTCATCGCCGCGGAGATCGGGGGCGTCCCGGTGCTCGGGCTCCCCGGAAACCCGCTCGGGGCCATGATGATCGCCCAGCGCGCTGCGCTCCCCCTCATCTGGTCGCGCTTCCACGCCGAGCCTTATCGTCCGCAGGCCGTCACCGCGACCTTCGGCGGCGACATCCCCGAGGCAGTCACGGGCGAACTCTGCGTGTCGCTGCGCCCCTCCGAGGCGGGACTCGTCGCGCTTCCCGTCGAGAAAGGCACGGGGTGCGCCCGGCTCTTCCGCGAGGCGGGCGGCGTGATCGTGCTGCGCGGCGAGTCGCTGCGCCAGGGCGAGCAGGTGATCGTGGAACGCTTCGCGAACTGAGCTCTCCCACGGTTGCTGAACTGCTGCAGCCGAAAAAATTTCGGGCCCGGCGTGGATCACGTCGGGCCCGTTTCATTGCGGCTCACTGCGGCCTCTCCGAGACCGCAGGCGAAGGCATTACTTCTCCGCCTGAGGGATGTTGCTTCCCGCCTTCATGACGAAGGTGAGGAACGCGTAGAGCGCCGCGCCGATGATCATCGCGGCAACGAGGCCGATGTTCGCGCGCGCGAAGACGCTCGACTCGGTGCCCGCGGGCAGCAGGAAGCTCACCGCGTGGCCGATCCAGGGATCCGACGAGGTGATCGTGCCGAGGCCGATCACGGAGCCGACGAGGAGCGAGCCGAAGGCCGTCCAGCGGATGCTCTCGCCGCCCTCGCCCGGCGGGAGCGCGAGGTTCACGTTCCAGCCGAGGCGCTTCTGGCGCAGGAGGTCGACCATCTCAATGGCGCCCCAGGTGCCCATCACGACCGAGATCAGCGCGAGGAAGGACTGGAAGGTCGAGACGAAGCTGTCCGAGATGAAGAGGAGGTAGTAGGAGCCGAGCGCGATCAGCACGCCGTTCAGGATCGTGGTGCCGAGGCGGCTCATCGGGACGCCGAGCGCGAGAAGCGCGAGGCCCGAGGAGTAGATGCCGGTCATGCCCGCGGAGATAAGCGAGATGACGATGATGAGCGAGAAGGGAACGTAGAACCAGAAGGGCAGGATGCCGGTGAGCGCGGCGAGCGGCTCGTGGTTGGCCTTCTCGAGGAGCTCGGGGTTGCCGACGGCGAGCATGACGCCGAGGATGAGGAGCACGGACACCGGAACCGCGATGCCGGTCGTCGTCCAGAAGATCACCGAGCCCGCGGAGCTCTTCCTCGGCAGGTAGCGCGCGTAGTCGCCGCCGTAGTTGAGGAACCCGAGGCCCACCATGGTCATCGAGAGCACGATGCCGCCGAGGAACGTGACGAAGTTGCCCGAGGGCACCGAGTCAAGGACGCTGAAGTTGATGTTCGGGATGAAGAAGAAGAGGTAGACCACCGTGAAGATGCCCGTCACCCAGGCGATGGCCTTCTCGATCTTGAGAATGAGCTGGTGGCCGTAGATCGCGCCGCTCATCGTGAAGAGGAGCACGACCGCGAAGCAGCCGAGCGTGCAGCCGGCGAGCGGCATGCCGTTCTCGCCCATGAGCGAGGGGAAGAGATTGCCCACGAGGTCGGCGAGCGTCGTGGTCGCCATCGAGAGGAGCGAGACCTTCCAGCCCATGTTGGCGAGGTAGCCGAAGAAGGTCGGGAACTTGTTGCCGTGGTAGCCGAAGGCGAGGCGCGACTGCACGAGCGTCGGCAGGCCGGTGCGGACGCTGCCGACGGCGAGGATGCCCACGAGGGCGCACGAGAGGAAGTAGCCGATCACGCCGGCGAGCATCGCCTGCCAGACCGAGAGGCCGAGGCCGAAGACGTAGATGCCGAGCGTGATGCCGAAGATCGAGATGTTCCAGGAGAACCAGACGGGAAAGAGGTCAAACGGGCGCCCGTAGCGTTCGCTGTCGGGGACCGGATTGACGCCGTTGGTTTCAATTTTCGCTGCGTCAGCCATGATGGGGAGAGTTCCTTCTGATGGGAGGTTTTTTTGGGAAAGGTCAGCGTGCGCCGTGAAGTGCGCGCAGCGCCCCGAGGTCGGGTGCGGTTGCGGCGCCTTCCTGTCCGGTGACCCAGCTTGCGACGGCGTTTCCGAGGAGAACCGCCTCTTCAAGCGTGAATCCGCTCATGAGACCGGCGAGCGTGCCGCCCGCGTGGGCGTCACCCGAGCCGATCGTGTCCGCGACACGGGTCGGGAACCCCGTGACGCGGGTGACGGCCTCGCCTCTCACAACGAGCGCCCCTGCGGCGCCTTCCGTGACGATGACCGGGTTCAGGGTCACGCGTGAGATGCGGGCTGCGGAGAGAGCGGGAGTCTCCGCGCCGCCCAATTTCAGCGCCTCGCCGGCGTTGAGCTTGAGGATGGTGTTCGAGGCAAGGATCGCGTTCATCATCTCGCCCGGGATGCCGTCGGCGGCGGGGCCCGGGTCAAAGAGCAGGGGCGCGGCGGGGGACTTCCTCGCGAGCAGCGCCGCGATGAAGTCCTCGTTCCGGCGGTCGGCCTGGTAGCCGGAGAGATAGAGAAGCTCCTGGTGCTCGATCTCAACCGGGTCGAGCCACTCCGGGCGGAAGCACTTCTCGATGCCGGACATCGAGACGAACGTGCGCTCGCCGTCGGGCTCGACAAAGGAGAGGCACCAGCCGTTGTCCCCGAGGTCGGGGTACTCGCGCAGCGTCATGCCGCGCATGCGGAAGCTCTCGCGCACCCGGTCGGCGATCATGCCCTCGCCCACGGGAATCAGCGTCTCGAAGGGGAGCCCGAGCTTCGCCACGGCGTCGGCCGCGTTGAAGGCGCAGCCTCCGACGACCTGCTGCCGGCTCGAGCCCTCGACGTCCTCGCCGGAGTTCGGAAGCCGCGGCACGTGGATGATCACGTCGACGAAGGCGCTTCCGATGATGAGGAGGCGCTTCTCGGGGGAGAGCGCGTAGAGAAGGTCGCGGATGCCTCGCATTTGTCCCCTGCTCCGTCAGAGAATGAATCGTTCGCGCAGAAGCGCGGTCTCGTGCGCAAGCGCCCGGAAGTCGAGGCCGTTCGTCTTCTCGAGATACGCGACCGTCTCCGCGGGGATGCCGTCGATGCCGGACCAAGCTCCGCAGATCGCAGCGGCCATCGCGCCGATCGTGTCGGTGTCGCCGCCCATGTTGGCGCACATCTCGGCGGCTTTCCAGGCGTCGCGGCACCAGAAGGCCACGCAAAGCGCCGCAGTGACGGACTCGCTCGTCATCGTGCCCGTGCCGATCACGTCGTAGATGAAGCGGCTCACGCGCTCGTCGTCATAATCCTCGCGGTGCGCGAGCACGAGCTTCTCAAAGACCTCGAGGCGCGCGAGGATCGAGGCGGCCCAGGTGGGTTCGCCCAAGTTCATCGCAATGGGGTGCATCGCCTTCACATCGGCGAGCATCTCCTCCCAGCTGCGGCCGGCGACCGCGCTCGCCACGGCCTGCGCCACCATCGCGGCGCCCGAGATCGCGACATCGGTCGAGTGCGTCACGCGACTCACGCGCGCGACGGTCTCGGCGAGCTTCGCGGGTTCCGCGGCATCGACGATGCAGCCCACCGGGGCGATGCGCATGCCCGCGCCGTTCGTGAGCGAGAGCTTCGTGACGGGCGCGGCGTCCTCGCCCTTCGACCAGGCGAGAAGCGAGGCCTTGGACGACGGCCCGAGCAGGTTGATCTCGAAGCCGTTCATCGAGCGGACCCACTCGAGAAGGTCGTCGGCGAGCACCTTCTGCTCGGGAACGGTGCCGGCCTTCAGCAGGGCCTTGAGGATCACGAAGGCCTGGGCGGAGTCGTCCGTGTAGTGCCCCGCCTTGAAGTAGCAGGCGACGATGTTGTCCTCGGCGCCGTCAAGGAAGGTGTCGATGTGGCCGTAGCGGCCGCGTACCTTCTCGCGGGGCCAGAGTTCGCCCGGGACGCCCAGCGCGTCGCCGAGCACCATGCCGGCGAGCGCGCCGGCGATGTGATTTTCCAACTGAATCGTCATGTTCGTTTCTCTTTCGCCTGGTCAAGCCTGAAGGCGCGAGCAAAAGCTTTCGGGGCGGAAGAATAACAGAGCGGGAGGGTTATCCCCAAGAGAAATTTTCAGTGGCAGAATGGTCGGACAAGTGAACCTTCACCCCGCACCGCCATGCCTGCCCTGCCCCTTTCCTACCGCTACCGCATCGAACGCCGGACGGACGGATACCGCTTCCGCTTCCCGGAGCTTCCCGAGGCTGACTTCACCGCCGCGACGCCCGCCGAAGGCCGCGCCGCGGCGCCGGCGAAACTCTCCGATGCGCTCTTCGAGCGGCTGCGCACCGGGAACCTCCCCGCGGAGGCGCGCCCTCACCGGGGCGAGGGCGTGGCGTACCTTCTCGCCTCCGCGGCGACGAAGCTTCTCTTCATCGCCAAGGCCGAGGAGAGCGGGCTCTACCCTGCGGAGCTCGGCCGCAGGCTCGGCATGACGCCCCAGGAGGCGCAGCGCATCTTCAAGCTCGGGCACGTCACGAAGATCGACACCCTGCAGGCGGCGCTCCTCGCCGCGGGCTGGCGCCTGAAGCTATCGGTCGACCCCGTCGAGAAGTAAAGCGCCCTCCTCCCCCGGATAGATAACGCCCGCGGTGAACAAGCTTCACGCGCGGGCGCTTCTTTGTCAGGATCCGCTGCCTCAGGCCTTCTTCGCCTTCGCCTCGACGCGGGCGATGAGGTTCTCGGCGCCGAGGTCGTCATAGACCTCGAACGGCTGGTGAATCCAGGGATTGTCCTCGAGGTAGGCGACGTGCCAGTCGGGCTTGAGAACCGAGTGGGCCTTCCACCAGAGGACGGCGACGCGGATCTCGGTGATCTTCGGGTAGCGGGCCTTGAGGTGGGCGATCACTTCCTTGATGGTCTTGCCCGAGTCGACCATGTCATCGACGAGGAGCACGCGGCCCTTGAGCTCCGAGAGACCCGTCATGCAGTCGGCGATGTCGAGCTCGCTCTGCACGGTGCCCTTCGCCTCGCGGTAGGAACTCGTCGCGAGAATGGCGAGGGGCATGTTGTAGACACGGCTGAAGAAGTCACCGGGGCGCATGCCGCCGCGCGAGAGGCACAGCAGGCAGTCGAACTGCCAGCCGCTCTTGGCGACCTTGTAAACGAGCTGTTCGTTGAGGTCGATGTACTCGTCCCAGGTGTAGTGAATGTCGGACATGGGGAGATTCTTTTCGGTGGAAGTGGAGACTTTCGGCGCCCCGAAGGCGCCGGAAAAAATGAAGCGGGCGGCAGGAGAAGTCCAGCCGCCCGCGGCATTCGGATCAGACCGCTATTTTAAGCGGCGAAGGGATCCGTGTGCAGGACCGTCTGAGCGCGGTCCGGGCCCGTCGAGACGAGCGCGATCGGAGCACCGGCGACCTCGGAGAGGCGCGTGAGGTACTGGCGGGCGCTCTCGGGGAGGTCTTCCCACTTCGTCACGCCGAAGGTGCTCTCCTTCCAGCCCGGGAACTCCTCATAGATCGGCTCGCAGCGCGCGACGGCGTCGGCGCCCGACGGCATCACCTTGAGGACTTCGCCCTCGTAGCGGTAGCCGACGCCGAGCTTGATGGTCTCGAGGCCGTCGAGCACGTCAAGCTTCATGACGGCGAGGCCCGTGATGCCGTTGATCTGGACGGCACGGCGGAGCGCCGCTCCGTCGAACCAGCCGCAGCGGCGCGGACGGCCCGTGACGGCGCCGAACTCGTTGCCCTTCTGGCGCAGGAGCTCGCCCGTCTCGTCAAGGAGCTCGGTCGGGAAGGGGCCTTCGCCGACGCGGGTGCAGTAGGCCTTCGTGATGCCGAGAACGTAGTTGAGCTTCTCGGGGCCGACGCCGGCACCGGCCGTGGCCGAGCCCGCGACGGTGTTCGAGCTCGTCACGTACGGATACGTGCCGTGGTCGATGTCGAGCATGGAGCCCTGGGCGCCCTCGAAGAGGAACTGCTTGCCGGCGTCCATCTCGGCGTGGAGCTGCTCGGAGACGTCGCACACCATCGGGCGCAGACGGTCGGCGTAAGCGAGCGTCTCCTGGATCACCTTCTCGGGATCAAGGGGCTCGGCGCCGAGGAACTTCTCGAGCACGAAGTTGTGGAGCTGCATCACCGCGCGGACCTGTTCGGCGAAGCGCTCGGGGTGATAGAGGTCGGCGACGCGCACCGTGCGGCGGGCGACCTTGTCCTCGTAGGCCGGGCCGATGCCGCGGCCGGTCGTGCCGATCTTCTTGCTGCCGAGGGCGGCCTCGCGCGCATGGTCGAGCGCGATGTGGTACGGCATGATGAGCGGGCAGTTGCCCGAGACGCGCAGGCGCTTCTCGACGTTCGGCACGCCGACGGCGACGAGTTCATCGACCTCGCGGAAGAAGGCCTCGGGCGAAAAGACGACGCCGTTGCCGATGTAGCAGACGCTCGTCGCATGCATGATGCCCGACGGGATGAGGCGCAGGATGGTCTTCTTGCCGTTGATCACGAGCGTATGGCCCGCGTTGTGACCGCCGTTGAAGCGGACGACGCCGGCCGCGCGCTCCGTGAGCCAGTCGACGATCTTGCCCTTGCCTTCGTCGCCCCACTGAGCGCCGATCACGACAACATTCTTGCCCATTTAAATACCTTTGTTCTGTCAGGAGTCCGGTCCCGGGCCGTTCCGGCCGCGCGAAGACCCGCGGAGAGGATTTCCCTCCACGGACAGAAGTCCTCGCTCGCGGGCCGCCTCCGGGAGGACGCGGACCGCTCGGGCGGGAGACCCGGAGCTCGATTTTCTACTAGTGCCGCGCAGGGGTTCCCCGCGGCGCGGGTATCAATATAGCAAAGCGCAGACGGGTTCGATTGAACTTCGTCTGCGCTTCACTGTGAAGTCCCTAGGCAATCCCCGCCGTCCGGCACGCGCCGGATCAGAGACACTCACGATTCTTTACGGTCGGGGACGACGCATCGGTCAGAGGTCGGGGATCTGCCCGAGGAAGGCCCATACGATGAGGAGCCCGATCGTCACGATCACGGCCGCGGCGGCGCGCACCGCGGAGCTCGGCGCGCGCGAGATCTCCTCGATCGCCTCGCGCCAGCGGTCGGGCGCGATGAGCGGGGTGATGCCCTCGATGATCATCACCCACCCGAAGGCAAGGCCGAGGATCTCCCAGCCGCTCATCGTCCGGCCTCAGGCGCTTCCTTCTTCAGGTAGCTGAAGAAGTCCGCGGACGGGTCGATCACCATCACGTCGCTCTTCTGGCGGAAGCTCGCGCGGTAGGCCTCGAGCGAGCGGTAGAAGCGGGCGAACTCGGGGTCGGCGCTGAAGGCCTCGGCGTAGATCCGCGCGGCCTCGCCGTCGCCCTCGCCCTTGATCTTCTGCGCGTCGCGGTACGCCTCGGCGAGGATCACCTCGCTCTGACGGTCGGCGTTGGCGCGGATGCGCTCGGCCTGGGCGTTGCCCTTGCTTCGCTCCTCGCTCGCCACGCGCTTGCGCTCGGCCTCCATGCGGCGGTAGACCGACTCGGAGATCTCGGGCGTGAAGTCGACGCGCTTCATGCGGACGTCGACGATGTCGATGCCGAGGTCCTTCACGCGCTCCTGCAGGAGCTCGCTGATCTCGCTCATCGCCTTCTCGCGCTCCGCGGACGTGATCTGGTTCACGGTGCGCTTGTTGACGGCGATGTTGAGCACGTCGCGGAGCAGCGCCGCGAGGCGGTCCGAGGCGGCGCGCTCGGCGCCCTGGAAGGACACCCAGTAGAGGCGCGGGTTGCCGATGCGCCACTTCACGAAGGTGTCGATCATGAGGTTCTTCTTCTCGCTCGTCTGCACGAGGTCAGCGCCCGAGGCGTCGAGCGTGAGCAGCCGCTTGTCGAGATAGATGACGTTCTGCAGCGGCGGCGGGAGCTTCGCATGGATGCCCGGCTCGTCGACGACGGTGCGGAGTTCGCCGAGCGCGAACACCAGCGCGTACTCGCGCTCGTTCACGGTGTAGAGGCACATCCTGGCGAGTCCGAGGACCACGAGGAGGCCGATGACGAGGGAACTGAGTTTCTTCATCACGATGTTTCTCTCTTATCTGATCTGTGGTCCTCAGCGGCGCATGCGCGAGAGCTCGCGCGTGTCAGCCTCGGTCTCGGTCGAGTAGGTCGCGCCCGAGTACGGCACCTGCGAGCGGGCGCGCACCGGCGTCTGGTCGGTGGCGACGTTGTCGGCCGCGGCGGCCCGCTCGGCCGCAGTGGCCTGCTC